>DATCQX010001101.1:0-2435 GCA_036569285.1 Streptomyces sp. | reverse complement strand
CTTCGACCGCCGGTTCCGCTCGCTGACCGGCAGCGCGCCGTTGCAGTGGCTGATCACCCAGCGGGTGCTTCAGGCGCAGCGGCTGCTGGAGACGTCCGACTACTCGGTGGACGAGGTCGCGGGCCGCTGCGGCTTCCGGTCGCCGGTGGCGCTGCGCGGGCACTTCCGCCGCCAGCTCGGCTCGTCGCCTGCGGCGTACCGGGCCGCGTACCGGGCCCGTCGTCCGCAGAGTGAGCGCCAGTTGGACAGCGACTCTCCGCCGGCACCGCTGGGTCCGCCGTCCTCGGGTCTGCACCCCGAGGCGCCGGTGCCGCTGCAGGCCCGCCGTACGGCGTCCGTCGGCTCCTCCCCGACCGGGCTCGCGCCGGACCACCCGGTCTCCCGCGACCGGGACCCGTACGCCGCCGCCCGCGCGGCCCTGCCGGGGCAGCGCAGCGGGGCGTGAGCACGCCGGGGCGACCAGGTCGACCGTTCTGACACCGGGCCCGGAGGGGGAAACCCTTCCGGGCCCGGTGCGGTTTCCCTCCGGGGGTGAGCCGGACGACGTGTGCGCCCCGTACGCCCCGTAGTACCGGAGAGGGAGTCGCCGTCCAGCCCGTAGACCCCGTACTACCGGGGAGCTGCCCCAGGTCGCGGTACACCCGATCGGTGGATGTCAGCCTTAGGGTGGACGCATGAACGATCGCATGGTGTGGATCGACTGCGAGATGACCGGCCTCTCGCTGTCCGACGACGCTCTCATCGAGGTAGCCGCCCTCGTCACCGACTCCGAGCTGAACGTGCTCGGCGAGGGGGTCGACATCGTCGTCCGCCCGCCCGACGCGGCACTGGAGACGATGCCGGAGGTGGTGCGTCAGATGCACACCTCGTCCGGTCTGCTGGCCGAACTGGCGGGCGGGACGACGCTGGCGGCGGCCGAGGAACAGGTCCTCGCGTACATCCGCGAGCACGTGAAGGAGCCCGGCAAGGCGCCCCTGTGCGGGAACTCCGTCGGCACCGACCGCGGCTTCCTCTCCCGGGACATGCCCGCGCTGGAGTCCTACCTCCACTACCGCATCGTCGACGTCTCCTCCGTGAAGGAGCTGGCCCGCCGGTGGTACCCGCGCGCCTACTTCAACAGCCCGGAGAAGAACGGCAACCACCGCGCCCTCGCGGACATCCGTGAGTCCATCGCGGAGCTGCGGTACTACCGCGACGCCATCTTCGTCCCGCAGCCCGGCCCCGACTCCGAGACCGCGAAGTCCATCGCCGCCCGCCACGTCCTTCCCGCGAGTCAGTAGCCCCGCAGGTCCACACGGAAGGGGCGCCGCGAAAGCCGTGCGCGAGCACCCCTTCGGACCCTGTACACTTTTTCTCGGCCGGTCGGAAAAGAACAAACTCCAGCGCCGGTCATGGTGGGTATAGCTCAGCTGGTAGAGCACCTGGTTGTGGTCCAGGATGTCGCGGGTTCGAGTCCCGTTACTCACCCTCATCGGATTAAGGGCCGATCTGCTCAGGCAGGTCGGCCCTTAGTCGTGTCCGGGGAGCGTTGTCCGGGTCGGTCCAGGGGATACCTGAGGGGGACGGTATGAGGCCATCGGATCTTCTGCGTGCGGTCGAGGCTGCACGGGCTACCGCTACGGGACTAGGTCTGCGGGTGGACGACGTCCAGGTCGTCCACGACTCCGACCGGGCCGTCCTGCGGCTGCTCCCCTGCGATTCGCTGGCCCGGGTCGCGCCGGCGGGACAGGTGGACGGCTCGGCGTTCGAGGTGGAGGTCGCCCGTCGGCTCACCGAGGCCGGGGCACCCGTGGGGGCACTCGATCCCCGGGTGGAGCCGCGCGTCCATGTACGTGACGGCTTCGTCGTCTCCCTCTGGACGTACCACGAGCCCCTGGGGACGGAGATCTCGCCGGGCGCCTACGCGGACGTCCTGGCACGGCACCACGCCGTCCTGCGCGGGATCGCCTTGGACGCGCCCCACGTCACCGACCGTGTCGCGACGGCGCTGGACGAGGTGTCCGAGAGGTGCCCCGAACTTCCCAACCCTGAGCGGGAGTTCCTCCTCGGCGCGCTCCGCGGACTGGGCGCCTCGATCGGCGAGGACCGGTCCCACGACCAGCTCCTGCACGGCGAACCGCACCCCGGCAACGTCCTCCACACAGAGCACGGCCCCCTCCTCGTGGACCTCGCCACCTGCTGCCACGGCCCCGTCGAGTTCGACCTCGCCCACGCGCCGGAAGAGGCGGACGAGCACTATGCGGGCGCCGACCGTGACCTGATCCTGCGGTGCCGGGCCCTGAACTGGGCGCTGTTCTCGGCGTGGCGGTGGCGGGAGGGGGACCGGATGCCGGATCGGGAGCGGCTGCGGGTGGAGGGGTTGGAGCGGGTGCGGGCGGGGGTGGAGCGGTGTGGGGTGGGCGGGGGTTGAGGTGTGTGCGGGAGCGGTGCGGGAC
>DATCQX010001100.1:0-13274 GCA_036569285.1 Streptomyces sp. | reverse complement strand
GGCCGGGGGCCGGGGGCCGGGGGCCGGGGACCGGGGACCGGGGACCGGGGACCGGGAGCCAGGCGGCCGGCGGCAGAAGCCAGGAGCCAGGCGGCAGAAGCCGGGAGGCAGGAGCCGGAAGCCGGGAGGCAGGCAGCAGGCAGCAGGCAGCAGGCAGCCAAGAGTCAGGAGCCGGGAGGCGGCAGGCGGGAGGCGGCAGGCGGGAGGCGGCAGGCGGGAGGCGGAAGCCGGAAGCCGGGAGGCGGAAGCCAGGCGGCAGGCGGCAGGCGGCAGGCGGCAGGCGGCAGGCGGCGGCAGCCGGGAGCCAGGCGGCGGGAACCGGGAACCGCTCAGCGAGGAAGCCGGGAGCCGCTCAGTGAGAAGCCCGAAAGGCGACCGGCGAGGAAGCCGCGAGCCGGCCGCTCCTTCACGCCCGCGCCTCCACCCCCTTCTCCATCCGAGCCGCCACCACCATCACCCCGAGTGCCACGGCCACGATCCCGGCCCCCACGTAGAGAGGGGACCGGTACCCCAGCCCCACTGAGAGAGCCACGCCCCCCAGCCAGGCCCCCAACGCGTTCCCCACGTTGGAGGCGGAGACGTTGGCGCTCGCCGCCAGTGCCGCCCCGCCCGCCTGGTCCGTGACCCGGGTGATCATGCCGGGGACGCTCGCGAATCCGGTCACCCCCATCAGGAACACCAGGACCACCGAGGCCGGCCCGCTCCCGGCCAGCGCCCCGAACGCCGCGAGGGTCACGGCGAGCCCCGCCAGCGCGAGGACGAGCGCCCGGTCCCGGTCCTGGTCGGCCGCGCGCCCGCCCACCAGGTTCCCGACGACCAGACCGGCCCCGTAGACCATCAGCAGCCAGGCGACGTCACCGGCGGAGAAGCCACCGACCTCGGTGAACGTGTACGCGAGATAGCTGAACGCCCCGAACATGCCCCCGTAGCCCAGCCCGGTGGCGATGAGGGTGAGCCACACCTGCCAGGAACGGAACGCGAGGAACTGCTCACGCAGACCACTCACCGAGGAGGGGGCACGGTCCACCGGCACCAGCAGGACGATCCCCGCGAGCGCGACGACCCCGATCCCCGACACCGCCCAGAAGGAGACCCGCCACCCCCACCGCTCCCCGACGAACGCGCCGAACGGCACCCCGAGGACGTTCGCGACGGTCAGCCCGGCGAACATGACCGCGACCGCCCGGGACTTCTTCTCCGGCGCGACGAGACCACGGGCGACGAGGGACCCGATCCCGAAGAACGACCCGTGGCACAGGGCCGCGACGATCCGCCCCAGCATCATCAGCTCGTAGTCCGGCGCGACCGCCGACAACATGTTCCCGACGACGAACAGGCCCACCAACCCCACCAGCACCTGCTTGCGCGGCATCCGGGCCGTCGCCGCCGTCAGCGCGATCGCCCCGACCGCGACGGACAGCGCGTACCCGGAGATCAACTGCCCCGCGACCGCCTCGGACACCTCGAAACTGGCCGCCACCTGTGGCAGCAACCCGGCGATGAGGAACTCGGTCAGCCCGATCCCGAACCCCCCGAGCGCCAACGCGATCAGCCCGACCGGCACGTGTCGCCCTCCCCTTCACACGGCAGACGCCCCGTCACCGAGGCGTCACCATGCCATCACGATCACCGAGGCGTGAGAAGTGGGAGGGTGCCGCTACTCCCCGTCCGGCTCGGACGCCCCCGAGAACGCCGAGGCCATCCGCAGCCAGGGCCGCGCCTCCTCGTGCCGGCCCAGCCGCTCCAGCGTGCGGCCCAGCATCAGGTGGGCGTAGTGCTCGACCGGGTCACGCTCCACGATCCGCCGCAACTCCACCTCCGCCCGGCCCAGTTGGGCCGAGTGGTAGTAGGAGCGCGCCAGCAGCAGCCGAGGCGCCGTCTGCTCCGGGAACTCCTCGACGACCTCCGCGAGGAGCTTCGCCGCGCCGATGTAGTCCTTCGCCTCGAACAGCAGCCCCGCCCGCTCCCACCGCTCCGCCGCACTCTCCTCACGAGCGGCACCGGCGCCGCCGTCGAACAGGTGCAGAGCACTCGCCCAGCGGTCGGGCGCGACACCGTCGGTCGCCGCGTAGGCGTTGAACTCGCTGGTCACTGGTCCTCCGTTCGTCACTGCACGCTGGTGGCGAGCAGGTTGACGAGTCAACTTTCGATCAGGGAACACGGACGGGGAGGGGACTATTCCGGGGGGCGAACCAGCCCCTTTCAGCCCCGCGCCGGATTCCCCCGAGGCCTGATCACCGCATTCGGGAGTTCCGGCGCCGGGAGGCGGTCACCGGGGTAGCCGTGCACCTCTCCGAAGCGGTCGGAGGACGCCTCCCACGCTTCCCGGGCCTCGACGATGTCCTGGTGGGACCGTCCGATGAAGTTCCACCACATATCGAACTGCGCCGCTGTTTTTGCAGGTCAACGGGTTGCGTGACTGCTCCTGGTCAGCATCAGTCGCGAGGAGTCGGTCGGCCGTGGCGCGGGCTTCGTTGGTTCGGGGGATGGGCTCGTTCTTCAAAGAGTGCGAGCATCCGCGGTCCCGGTGGCCGAAGTGATCTGGCGGGCGTTCGGCCTCAAGCCGCACATCGTGGAGATGTGGAAGCTGTCGACCGACCCGCAGTTCGTGACCAAGGTCCGTGACGTGGTGGGTATTTACCTGTCTCCGCCGGAGAACGCCCTGGTCCTCGCGGTGGACGAGAAGTCACAGATACAGGCCCTGGACCGAACCCAACCGGTGCTGCCGATGGCGCTGGCCACACCGGCGAAGATGACCCACGACTACGTCCGGCACGGCACGACCAGCCTGTTCTCCGCCCTGGACATCGTCTCCGGCTCGGTCATCGCCCAGCACTACCACCGCCACCGCCACCAGGAGTTCCTCCGCTTCCTGAAGGTCGTCGACGCCGCCGTCCCCAAGAACCTCGAACTCCACCTGATCCTGGACAACTACGCCACCCACAAGACCGAGCCGGTCAAGAAGTGGCTGCTCCGACACCCCCGCTTCCACCTGCACTTCACCCCTACCTCGGCGTCCTGGCTCAACCTCGTCGAACGCTGGTTCGCCGAGCTGACCTCCCGCAAACTCCGCCGCGCGGCCCACCGAAGCGTCGTCGAACTCGAACGGGACATCCGCGGCTGGATCAACGAGTGGAACAAGAACCCCAAGCCGTTCGTCTGGACGAAGACCGCCGACGACATCCTCGACACCCTCGCCGCATACTGCACACGAATTAACGACTCAGGACACTAGGGCGCTTCTGATAGCTCTTGCTTGGGTGGGTGGATCAGTGATCCTTTTCCAACCTCACGCTGATGCGTGGTGAAGGACGAGGACGGCCTTCACCACGTTGGTGAGGCGGTTGGTGCCGCAGCGGAGTTTCCGCGGGAGGCGCCGGCTCTTGAGGGTGGCCATGGCCTGCTCGCCCAGGCAGCGGATCCTGGCGTGGGTGGTGTTGTGGCGGCGCTTCCCTTTCTTGAGGCGTCGGCCCCGGAACGGGACCCGGACGGTTCCGCCGACGCCTTGGTACGCCTTGTCCGCCCAGCATCCGAGGCCGGCATCGGTGAGGGCTTCGATGATGCCGTGCTCTCGCGCGGCGGTCAGGTCGTGCGTCGAGCCGGGCAGGGCCGGTGAGGCCAGGAGCAGCCGTCCGAACGGATCGGTGAGGACCTGGACGTTCATGCCGTGGCGTTTGTGTTTCCCGGAGTGGTACGGGGTGTCGGCGGCGATCTCCCCCAGTCGATCGGCGGCAGGGTGGCGTCGAGGATGACGAACGCCTTCATGCGGATCGTCTTCATCGCTTCGGCCGGGGACGGGGCGAGGGCGGACAGGGTCTCGACGGCTTCACGTATCGCAAGGTGCAGCTGGACAGATCAATCGAGGACGGGTGGACAAGCACGCGAAGCTCCCGGCGCACACGGATGATCTTGGTCGAGAACCCGTCCACCAGGAGCTTCGTCGTCGCGCAGGACTGTCCAACTCTCCGTCAGCACCACCAGCTCGGAAAAGGCTCATTGCCGGTTTGGCTAATCGGCGATTCGGGGCTATGTTTCCCCGCTCTTCGTAGAAGGTCCCCCTGACGGTTCACGCTGGCGTCGCCCCCATCAGACGGCACAACCGTCTTTTGGCGCCCGGCTGCCAGCGGGCTGGGCGGCGGAGCCGAAGTTATGGACAGTGCGTGCTCTTGTCCGTTGTCCACTGCTCAACATGCATGAGGGCCTGCCTGACCGGAACTTGTGATCTCAGAGGCTGCCGGGGCGGACCAGGCCGGTCCTCTTCACTCCGGTCAGGATGGGGGTGACTTCAAGGGTGGTGAGGTGTTCGAGGGCGCCGATGGTGTCGCTGAGGAAGTGGTACAGCGCGTTGAGGTCGGTTGCCGCGACGGCCACGAGGAGGTTGGCGTGGCCGGTGGTGGCGGAGGTGAAGCGGACCTGGGGGTGGCGGCTGAGCTGTTGTCCGGTCTCCTCCAGGCCGCCGGGTGCGACGGTGATCCACAGGAGGGCTTCGGTGCGGATGCCGAGCCGGGCCAGGTCGACCTCGGTCGCGAGCCTGAGGACCTGGCCGCCCACCAGTGCCTCTACCCGGCGGCGGGCGGTGAGGGCGGTGGTGTCGGCGCGGCGGGCGAGGTCGGTGTAGGGGGCTCGGCCGTCCTCGGTCAGTGCGGTGATCAGCTGGTGGTCGAGGGGCTGAAGGACGGGGCGGGTGGGTGCCGCGGGCACGTCGGGCCGCAGGCTGGTCAGTTCGGTCTGCGTCAGCAGGCCGCCGCTCCAGTCGAAGGCGGCCGGGAAGATCCGGAGCAGGACGTGTGAGGTCCAGGACTGGACCGCGGGGGTGGCGGGCAGGTCGCGCAGCAGCAGGTTGTTGCGGGCGTCCGGGCCGTCCAGGAACAGGATGGTGCAGATCTCGTCGCCGCCGCCGAGGACGTCCACCCAGATCGTGTCGGGACGGCGGGCCAGGGTGGCGGCGATGGCGCTGATCCGGTTGGGCTTGCACCGGATGCGCAGGGCCAGCGGGATCAGCTCGGGGAAGTGCACGGGGTTGCGTACGGCGGTGGCCCGCAGTGTCCCGTCGTGGAACAGCGGTGCCGCTCGGCGGACGACGGTGCGCTCCGAGATGCCCAGGGCGCGGCCGACCGTGCGCCAGGAGGCGCGTGGTGCGGCCAGCATCGCGGCGGCGATCCGGCTGTCCGTTTCATTGAGCTGATGGCGTGCTTTCTCCATGATTAAAGATCTTATGTCTCACTTCCTCGATTCAGACGATCGTTTCTGGCTCGGATTCTCGCCTCGGCTTAGAAACGTCTCAGAGCAGCCGAAACGAAAGAGAGCAGGTGAGCACGGTGACCGCAGGTATCGAGCACACGGTGGTGGACACCGACCGGGGCAAGGTCAGGGGAGTCGCGGAGGGCGAGGCGGTTTCCTTCCGGGGTATTCCGTACGCCGCGTCGCCGGTCGGCGAGCTGCGGTTCGCCGCGCCGCAGCCGCACCCGGGCTGGACAGACGTGCGGGACGCGGCTACGGCCAGCCGGTCCGTGCCGCAGGCGGCCTCCCGGCTGGAGAAGGTGCAGGGGAAGCGCGTACCGGACTGGAACGAGGACGGCAGCCTGACCGTCAACGTCTTCACTCCGCGCCGGGCGCTGGCGGACGGCGCCGCCCGCCCGGTGCTGGTCTGGTGGCACGGCGGCGGCTTCACCAGCGGTTCCGGCGGCTGGGGCTGGTACGACGGCGGCCGCCTCGCCGCACTGGGCGACATCGTCGTCGTCACCGCCAATTACCGGGTGGGACCGCTGGGTTACCTCTACCTGCCCGAGATCGGCGCGGCTAACGTCGGTCCCCAGGACCAGGCCGCCGTGCTGCGCTGGGTGCAGGACAACATCGCCTCCTTCGGCGGCGACCCGCGTACGGTCACCGTCGGCGGGCAGTCCGCCGGAGCGTACTCGGCCCTCTCGCTCGCGCTCGACCCCGCGACGAACGGATCCATCACCCGGGTGCTGCTGCAGAGCGGCCCCTTCGGCCTGAACCCGCAGGATCCGCACCAGGCCGCCGAGAACGCCGAAGCCTACCTGCGCCTACTGGACATCCCGGCCGGCACGGACACCGCGAAGGCCCTGCGCGCCCTGCCGGCCGAGCAGTTGCTGGACGCCTACGGCCACCTGTCCGCCCAGCTCGCGGCTCCGGGCAACGTGGCTCCTCCGATGTACCCGGTCCTCGGCGCCCCCGGCATGCCCCGCAGCCGGCAGCAGGCCCTCACCGACGGCGCGCTGGAGGGCAAACCCCTGCTGATCGGCACCACTCGCGACGAGGCGACGGCCTTCTTCGCCTTCGACCCCCGCATCCAGAACCTCACCACCGACACCGCCCTGGACGTGCTCACCGCCCAGGTCGGTCGGCAGGCCGCACAGGAGGTCTACCAGCAGCACGCCGCCCGCCTCCCGCAGGCGACACCGGCGCAGATCTTCACGTCGGTGCAGACCGACGGCCTCTTCCGCACCGGCTCGCTTCAGATCGCCGACCATCACGCGGCCGGTGGCAACACCACCTACGTCTACCAGTTCGACTACGCCCCCGCCGAGGACCCGTACGCCCTGGGCGCCACCCACTGCGCCGAACTGCCCTTCCTCTTCAACACCTTCGACGCCTACCCCGGAAGCCCGATCCTCGCTGGCGCCGGCGACACCCAGCGCGCCCTTGGCCTCGAATTCGCGACCGCCGTCGCCGAGTTCGTCACCAGCGGAACGATCAGCGACTGGTTGCCCTACGCCCCCGCGACCGCGGCCCGCGTCCGCCACTTCGGCTGAGAGAGGAGACCGTCATGAAGCACATCTTCCGCACGCCGACGATGCCTCACTGGGCCGAGTTCCTCACCCTGCTGGTCACCATCCACTCCTCGGACCGGCTGTACTCGCTGACCATCGCCGACCGGTTCGCGAACTGGAACCAGTGGGTGTGCCCGCTCCCCTTTACCCTGACCTCCATCGCGCTCCTCGTCTTCTGCGTGATGCCGGGCGTCGGCCGGCTCTGGAAGACCCTGTACGCCAAGGCCCTGCACACGGCCGCCGCCCACTGAATCCCACCCGGACTCCGACACATGATGCACATCACATGTCGGGGTTCGAACTTTCCTGCCCGCACTGCATCCGGTCCGCGTCGGCCACGTTCGTCTCGGCTCACCAAGGAAGGCTCAATGGGTTATCTGCGCGGGTTCATCCCCTGGATTGCCGCCGGCTTCGTGTCGGGCTTCGTCGACTGACGTTGGGGTGCGGTCAGCGGGTTCGTCTCGGGGTTGCTGCTCCTGCTCCAGGACCGCCGTCGCGGGGTCGGCCTGAACGCACTGATCCTGGAGGCCGGCACCATCGCGTACTTCGCGTGGGTCGGGGCCGTCGCCGTTGCTCGGCCGCACTCGTCCCAGTCGCACCACACCGACGTCCTCTCCTTCACCTGGCTGGCCGCCACGGCGTGGGGGACGCCGGCGATCCGCCGCCCGTCCACGCTGGGCATCGCCAAGCGCCAGACGCCGCGCGAGGTGTGGGACATGCCGGAGTTCGCCCGCGTCAACAACCACATCACCAGCGCTTGGGGCACCGGCTTCACGTTCATCGGCGTCAGCCTGGCCGTCGCGGGCGCGGTGGATGCCCCTGCCTGGGTGGGCCTCGTCGGCCCCGCCGTCTTTACCAAGGTCTCCCCCGCCCGCGTCCAGGCGCGCCTGCATGCCGCCCAGGCGCTGGTCACGGCCGTACCGCAGTAGTCCCGAGCAGCAGTCCGTCCAAGAGGAGTGCGTACGCATGAGTACTGAAGCAAGGAACGTCGTCCTGGTCCACGGCGGGTTCGTCGACGGTTCGAGCTGGAAGGGGGTCTACGACCTGCTGAGTGCCGACGGCTACACCGTCACCGTCGTGCAGAACCCCGCCCTCTCCCTCGACGACGACGTGGCCGCCACCAAGCTGGTCCTCGACGCCCAGGACGGCCTGACCGTCCTCGTCGGCCACTCCTACGGCGGCGCGGTGAACTCCGAGGCGGGCAACCACGAGAAGGCGAGCGCGCTCGTGTACATCGCGGCGTTCGCGCCCGACAAGGACGAATCCGTCAACACCCTGATCGCCGACCCGCCGCCCGGCGCGCCCGTTCCACCGATCCTGCCGCCCCGGGAGGGCTTCCTCTTCCTGGACCGGGAGAAGTTCGCCGTCTCCTTCCACCGCCGACCTGCCCACCGACGAGGCGCGGTTACTCGCCGACTCCCAAGTGCCCTGGGGAGTGGACGCATTAGACGTCATTTCAGTTGGCGTGATCTTGCGGCAGTCTGGGGTGATGACTGCTGCGCTTGTCGAGCGGATGGCGCCGGAAGAACTGTGGACGTTGTTCCAGCGGGTGGTATCGCAGGCGCCGGTCCGGCCTCAGGGTGGAGGGCACCGGCGGCGAGGGGACCGTGAGGTGCTGGCCGCCATCATCTTCGTGGCCACTTCAGGCTGCACCTGGAATCAACTGCCACCAGGCTTCGGGCTGTCGGGCGTGACAGCCTTCCGCCGGTTCACCGAGTGGACCGAGGCCAGGGTGTGGGCCAAGGTTCACCGCCTGGTCCTGGATGAACTCGGTGCCCGAGGTGAGCTGGACTGGTCGCGGTGCGCGATCGACTCGGTCAGCGTCCGGGCCCTCAAAGGGGGCAGCTGACGGGACCGAATCCGACCGATCGCTGCAAGAAAGGATCGAAAATCCACATCATCGTGGACCGCCAGGGCCTGCCTCTGTCGGTCGGCATCTCCGCCGCCAACCTCCACGACAGTCAGGCACTCATCCCGCTGGTCCGCGGCATCCCACCCATCCGCTCACGTCCCGGCCCTCGACGCCGGCGGCCCGCCAAGCTGCACGGTGACAAGGGCTACGACTACCGCCACCTGCGGCGATGGCTCGCTTCCCGCGGCATCCAGCACCGCCTTGCCCGCAAGGGCATCGAGTCGTCCCGGCGGCTGGGCCGACACCGCTGGGTGGTGGAGCGGACCGTGTCCTGGCTGTCCGGCTGCAGCCGCCTGCACCACCGCTACGAGCGCAAGCCGGAACACTTCCTCGCCTTCACAGCCATCGCCGCGACCCTCATATGCCACCACCGACTAGCCAAGTGAAATGACGTCTAAGACGCCCCTGCCCGCACAGGACACTGATCCACCCACCCAAGCAAGAGCCATCAGAAGCGCCCTAGCCCGCCGTCAGGTCAAGAGCAATGTCCACGATCATGTCCTCTTGCCCGCCGACCAGACCACGACGGCCGACCTCCAGGAGGAGCGTGCGGGCATCGACGTCGTACCGCTCAGCCGCCGTCTCGGCGTGGCGCAGGAATGAGGAGTAAACGCCTCCGTAGCCAAGGGTGAGGGTTTCGCGGTCGACCTGGACCGGACGGTCGCGCAGAGGCCTGACCAGGTCATCGGCGGCGTCCTGGAGGGCGAACAGATCGCATCCGTGCTTCCAGTCCTGCAGGTTGGCGACGGCGATGAAGGCCTCGATGGGGCAGTTGCCGGCACCGGCGCCCTGCCCGGCGAGGGAAGCGTCGACGCGCGTGACCCCCTCCTCGACCGCGATCACGCTGTTGGCGACCGACAGGGACAGGTTCTCGTGGGCGTGGATGCCGATCTCGGTGGTCTCGTCGAGTACGTCGCGGTAGGCGCGGACCCGCTCACGGACGCCGTCCAGGGTGAGACGGCCACCGGAATCGGTGACGTACACGCAGTGGGCGCCATACGACTCCATGAGTTGTGCCTGCGCGGCCAGTTCGGCCGCCTCAGCCATGTGACTCATCATCAGGAAGCCCGAGACGTCCATGCCCAACTCCCGGGCCTTGGCGATGTGCTGGGCCGAGATGTCGGCCTCGGTGCAATGCGTGGCGACGCGGACCGAGCGCACCCCCAGGGCGTGGGCACGTTCCAACTCGGCGATGGTGCCGATGCCGGGCAGGAGCAGCGTGGTGAGGACCGCGTTGTCGATCGCGTCCGCCGCGGCCTCGATCCACTCCCAGTCGGTATGGCTACCCGCCCCGTAGTTGAGCGAGCCGCCGGCCAGACCGTCACCGTGGGCGACCTCGATGGCATCGACGCCCGCGGCGTCCAGGGCAGCAGCGATGAGGGCCACGTCGGCGGGATCGATGCGGTGCCGGATGGCGTGCATGCCGTCGCGCAGGGTGACGTCCTGGATGTAGAGCTTGCGGTTCATCGCTGAGCCTCCGCGATCGACTCGGCGACGCGCAGCGCGGCCGACGTCATGATGTCGAGGTTGCCGGCATACGCCGGCAAATAATGGGCGGCGCCCTCGACTTCGAGGAACATCGAGATACGCGTGGTCACCGGGCCGACCCCGTCGGGGACGAGCGTGTGGACCGGCTCACCGTCCGCGACAGGCGCGAACTGCACCTCCTGCTTGAGGCGGTAGCCCGGCACGTACCGAGCCACCCTCTCGGCCATCTCCTTGACCGAGGCGCGCACGGCGCCCTCGTCGGCATCGCCGGTGAGGCAGAACACCGTGTCCCGCATGATCAGTGGCGGTTCGGCCGGGTTGAGGATGATGATGGCCTTGCCCCGGGCCGCGCCGCCGACGGTCTCGATGGCATGGGAGGTGGTCTCTGTGAACTCGTCGATGTTGGCGCGGGTGCCCGGGCCGGCCGACCTGGAGGCGATGGAAGCCACGATCTCCGCATAGTGCACATCGGTCACCGCGGAGACGGCCGCGACCATGGGGATGGTGGCCTGGCCGCCGCAAGTGACCATGTTGACGTTGTCCACGCCCGCGTCGAGCTGGTCGTCCAGATTGACCGGCGGCACGACGAACGGGCCGATGGCGGCGGGCGTGAGGTCGATGAGCTTCTTCCCGAACGGCGCGAGGCGGCGGGCGTTGGCAAGGTGCGCCTTGGCCGAGGTCGCGTCAAAGACGATCTTGATGTCGTCGAAGTGGGGCATTGCGATCAAGCCCTCGATGCCCTCATGGGTCGTCGGCACCTTCAGCCGGGCGGCACGGGCGAGGCCGTCGGACGCGGGGTCGATGCCGACCATGGCCCCCACTTCGAGGGTGTCCGACAGACGCAGAATCTTGATCATCAGGTCGGTGCCGATGTTGCCCGAGCCGATGATGGCGATCTTGGTCTTGGGCTGGGGCATGGCTCTAGCAGCCCTTCTTCTCGGAGAACGTGGCGGTCACTGTGCCGAGTGAGGTGATCTCGGCGCGGATCCGCGTGCCGGGAGGCGCGGGGACCATGGGGCCCAGCGCGCCGGACAGGACGACTTGGCCGGCACGCAGTGGCTCGCCGAGTTCCCGCGCCGTGCGGGCCAGCCAAGCGAGCGCGACCAGCGGGTCGCCCAAGCAGGCGGCACCCGAGCCCTCGGAGACGAGGACATCATTGGCGTACAGCCGCATTCTCGTGTCGCGGGGTTCGAACTCGTCGAGAGTCAACCGCTGTTCGGCCAGAACGAACAGCCCGCTGGAGGCGTTGTCCGCGACCGTGTCGGTGAGGGAGATGTCCCAGCCGGCGATGCGACTGTCGACGATCTCCAATGCGGCGACCCCATAGTCGACCGCTGCCCGGACCTGCGCCTCGTCCAGGGATCCGTACGCCAGATCCTCCTTGAGGACGAAGGCGATCTCCGCCTCGGCCTTGGGCTGGAGCAGCCGTCCGTACGGCACCTCGGTCTCGGCCGAGACGTCCATATCCGCGAAGAGCACCCCGAAGTCGGGTTGGTCGACCCCGAGTTGTTGCTGTACAGCCGGGGAGGTCAGGCCGATCTTCCGGCCGACGACGACCGCGCCCCTCGACTGCCGGCGGCGGACGAGTTCCTGCTGTACCGCGTAGGCGGCATCGATATTCCGCGCGCCGAGCAGATCGCGCACCGGTACCACAGGTCGGCGCTGCTTCACGGCTCCGGCCAGCCGGGCAACTGCCTGGGCGACCGCCTCAACGTCGACGGGCATGTGTGCCATGCCGGTCACCTCCTTTGCACCGCGGCCGAGGCGATCCACCCGGGGATCGCCTCATGGAAGCGGGAGATCGTCTCTTGTGGTCCCCAAGTGAGGGCTTCCACGCGCTTTCCCTCCCAGCGGGCATCCGCACTGAGGGACGGCCACGCCGATTCGGGAACTGGTTTGCGGCCGGATGCGGCCCCGTGCGTGTTCAGCGAGGAGGTCAGGACTCGGGGCGCCTCGCCGGGACGCGGATCCGGCTTCGAAACGTCGCGGAGCACCGACCTCGGCCGATGGCCGGTGGAGCATGGGGAAATTGCAGTCGCAGCAAGCACGAGGCCACGTTGGCCCCTTCCCCGCACTCTGCCCTAACGCGTGTTCCGGTGTGTAGAACACATGTAGTTCAGGACCGCGGCCGAGCAGCGCGCTCTCCTCATGAGGGGTCAACGCGGAGGCGAGCGCATCGCGATGCAGATCCAGCGGCTGGCAGGCCATTGTCCCCGCCCGTTCACCCAGCGCGAGCGAGGAACTGATCAATCGGTGTGCTCCAGCACTGACCGGTGACGAGGGCGAAGACACGATCGAGGTCTCGTCCGAAGAGCAACTGTCAAGAGTTGTGGCTGAGTGAACCGACGCGGACGTCGACAGCAGCGACACCTGCGGGTCTGCCGCAGAGTGTCTGTTCGCCGATGCACTTCGCATGGCCGATGCGGATGTCCGGCGCGTCGGTGAGGGCGTTGCGGGTTCCGTGACCTCCCGGCGTAGTCCTTCAGGGCTGCCCGTGGCAGGGTGAGCGGCGATCGGGTGCAGTGGATCAGAGCGGGGGACGTAGGCAAGGAGTTGCCGATGCAGCAGAACGGGCAGGGTGTGCGAGCGCGCCGCACCCGCAAGCTCCTGCGCCAGGCGCTGATCGAGCTGATCGAGCAGCGCGGCTTTGACCGGGTGACGGTCGCGGAGCTGACCGAGCGGGCCCTGATCAGCCGGGCCGCCTTCTACCGGAACTACCGGGACAAGTTCCATCTGGCTGAGGAGATTTTCGACGAGGCCCTGGGCGAGCTGGTGGCCACCATGGCGGACGAGGCAGAGCCGCCGCTGGACCGCTGGACCCGATTCTTCGAGCATGTCGGCGAGTACCACCGCTTCTACGGCGTGCTGTTGGGCCGCAAAGGCGACCCGTGGTTCGCCGAGCGGATGCGTGGGCGATTGTCGGAGATGGTGGAGTCCCAGGTGGCGTCCCTTGAAGTGGTGTAGCGGGGCCGTGTCCCGGAACGCGCGGGTGTCTGCCCGGGGCGTGCATCCGCTGGCGGGGCGTGCTCCCTGAACAAGGGCAGGCCATCGCGCAAGTCTCCTTGGTGAACGGGCAGTTC
>DATCQX010001099.1:0-4005 GCA_036569285.1 Streptomyces sp. | reverse complement strand
CTGGGGCAGAGCATCCGGGGGCTGTCGGTGTCCAACGTGACGACGGTGATGATGCCGGTGGTGGAGGCGCCGTCGGATCCGAACCGGGTGATCGCGCAGGAGCCGAAGGCGGGGGAGCTGTGGGAGTCGCTGAAATAATTTCTCGGATTTCTTCGGCGCGTCTGTCGATCCCGGCGAACCTCGTTCGACGTACGTGTGAGAGGCGGGGAACAGCCCCGCCCCATCCCGTACACGAGGAGTCACCATGCCGCGTTACCTGTCGCTCGTGAAGATCGACGAAACCTCCAGGCCCGCCGAGGGGCCGAGCGAGGAGCTGATGCAGCGGATGGGCGAGCTGATCGAGGAGATCACCAAGGCGGGCGTCATGCTCGACACGGCCGGTCTGATGCCGAGCGCGCAGGGGACGCGCGTGCACTGGGAAGGCGGCAGGATCTCCGTCACCGACGGGCCGTTCACCGAGGCCAAGGAGGTCGTCGGCGGCTACGCGATCATGCAGTGCAAGGACCGGGCGGAGGCGCTGCACTGGGTCGAGCGGTTCCTGCGGGTGCACGGGGAGGAGTGGACGGTGACCTGCGAGCTGCGGGAGATCGAGGAGGGCTGACAGCGGGCGGATGTCAGTGCCGGGGTGTTCGATGGTGAGCTGTGGAACGACAGCTCACCATGGACCCCCGCACGGCCGTCGAGACCGCCTTCCGGATCGAGTCCGCACGGATCATCGCGACCGTCACCCGCGTCGTCCGGGACGTCGGGATCGCCGAGGAACTCGCCCAGGACGCCCTCGTCGCCGCGCTGGAACAGTGGCCGCGCGACGGCGTCCCCGACAACCCGGGTGCCTGGCTGACCGCCACGGCCAGGCGCCGCGCGGTGGACCTGATCCGCCGCCGCGAGGTCTACGCCCGCAAACTCGCCGAGATCGGCAGGGACGTGGAGGAGACGACACCGCCCCCGCCGGACGACCCCGACGACTTCGACGACGACGTCCTGAGGCTCGTCTTCATGACGTGCCACCCCGTCCTGACCCCGGACGCCCGCACCGCCCTCACCCTGCGCCTCCTGGGCGGCCTCACGACAGCCGAGATCGCGCGGGCCTACCTCGTCCCGGAACCGACGGTCGCCCAGCGCGTCGTCCGCGCGAAACGCGCCCTCGCCGCCGCCAACGTCGCCTTCGAAGTCCCCTACGGCCAGGACCGCGAGGCCCGCCTCGGCTCCGTCCTCGACGTCATCTACCTGATTTTCAACGAGGGTTACGCCGCGACCGCCGGCGACGACTGGCTGCGCCCCTCCCTCTGCGAGGACGCCCTCCGCCTGGCCCGGCAACTGACCTCCCTCATGCCGAAAGAGCCCGAAGTCCACGCCCTGGCCTCCCTGTTGGAGTTCCAGGCGTCCCGCATCCCCACCCGCACCGCCCCCGACGGCACCCCCGTCCTCCTGCGCGACCAGAACCGCGCCCGCTGGAACCGCCTCCTGATCACCCGAGGCGTCCACGCCCTCTCCCGCGCCCAGGCCACCACGACCGGCGCGCCCGGCCGCTACACCCTCCAGGCCGCCATCGCCGCCTGCCACGCCCACGCGTACACGTACGACGAGACCGACTGGCCGGCGATCGCCACCCTGTACGGCCTCCTCGCCGCTCGATTCCCGTCCCCTGTCGTCGAGTTGAACCGCGCGGTGGCCGTCTCGATGACGGACGGCCCCGAGGCTGCCCTGTCCTTGGTCGACGCGCTCGCCGCCGAACCCTCTCTGAAGGGTTACCACTTGCTGCCCAGCGTCCGGGGGGATCTGCTGGAACGGCTGGGCCGTGTGGAGGAGGCGCGCGCGGAGTTCGCTCGGGCGGCGGAGTTGGCGGGGAACGGGAGGGAGAGGGAGTTGCTTCGGCGGCGGGCGGGTGTGCCGGGGGTGTCGTAGCCCTCCGCCTACGAAGCCGGCCGTCCCACCAGCATCACCGGTGCCCCCGCCGCCCGAGTGAGGAACACGGTCGCCGAGTTCGGCCCCTGGAGCTTCACCTTCTTGCGCAGTTCCTCCGGCTCCACGGCCGACCCGCGCTTCTTCACGGTGAGTACCCCGATCTCCCGCTCCCGCAGCAGTGCTCTCAACTTCTTGATGTTGAAGGGGAGTTGGTCGGTGATTTCGTAGGGGGTGGCGTAGGGGGTCGGGCGGAGTCCGTCGGCGGTGATGTAGGCGATGGTCTCGTCGATGAGGCCGCCGCCGGGGAGGTGCTGGGCGACGTCGGCGACGAGGTGGGCGCGGATGACGGCGCCGTCGGGCTCGTACAAGTAGCGTCCCAGGGGCCGTACTTCGGGGTTCGGTAGCCCGGAGCCGAGGAGACTGGACCCGCTCGGCAGCAGCGTCGCCCGCACGGCGCCCGGTGTCGCGCCGAACCACACCACCGCCTCCTTGACGTCCCCGCCGTCGGAGATCCACTCCGCCTCGGCGTCGTCGGGGATGGCCTCGTGGGGGACACCGGGGGCGATCTTCAGGGCGGCGAGGGGGGACGTGCGGGCCGCGCCGATCGCCCAGGAGAGCGGCGGGGAGTACGCCTCGGGGTCGAAGATCCGGCCGCGTCCGCCGCGCCGGGCGGGGTCGACGAACACGGCGTCGTACGAGGACGTGTCGACGTCGGCGACGTCCGCCTCACGGACGTCGATGAGGTCGGCGAGGCCGAGCGCCTCGGCATTGGCGCGCGCGACGGCGACGGTCGCCGGGTCCCGGTCCACCGCGAGGACCCTGATCCCGGCCCGCGCCAGCGCGATGGCGTCGCCGCCGATGCCGCAGCACAGGTCGGCGAGGCTGGTGACGCCCAGCTCCTTGAACCGCCGGGCCCGGTACGACGCGACGCTCGCCCGAGTCGACTGCTCGACCCCGTTCGGGGTGAAGAACATCCGCTCCGCGTCCCGCGCGCCGAACTTCGCCACGGCCCGCGCCCTGAGCCGCGCCTGACCCAGGGCCGCCGAGACCAGTTCCGCGGGGTACTCCTTGCGGAGCCGGGTGGCGACGGCCAGCTCGTCGCTGGGCTGCGTGCCGCGCACCGCTTCGAGAAGCGTGCGGCCCTGGGGGGTGAGGAGGGGGGTCAGGTCGTTCACGGGGTCATTGTGTACGGGGGTGGCTCTCAGGGGGTACGGGAGGTACGGGGGTACGCCACCCGATGGATCGCCGGGCCTTCGCCGAGGTGTCGGCGCCGCGTGGTTCCCCTCGGCTGTGAAGATCCCCGACCATGGGATCAGTGCGACAAAATGACAAAAACGGGCTGACCGGGCTGACCGGGCTGACTGGGCCGACGCGGCTGATGGGGCTGACCGGGCTGACCGGCGTCCGGATCGGGGTAGCCGTGCTCGCGGTCGCCGCGCTCGCCTCGGGGTGCGCGCAGGGCGACGGCGGCGCGGAGAGGACCCGCCCCGCCGCGGGCCAGAAGGGTGCCGCGGGCCAGAAAGGCACCGCAGGTCAGGAGGGCGCCGCAGGCCGGGCGGCGCAGGCCCGCCCGCCCCTCTCCTCCGCCGAACGGCTCCGCGCCGAGCAGGCCGCCCGGGTCGCGGCGGCACGGAAGTGGGGGCTGAAGAAGGTGCCGCTGACGGCGCCCCCCGCCCCCGCCAAGAAGCCGGTGATCACGACCCGGGACGGCTTCGAGGTCGACGACCACGAGGAACTGGGCCTGCCGCCGGTGTTCACGACCATCCCGACCAAGGAGAAGGTCGTCTTCCTCACCATCGACGACGGCGCCGAGAAGGACCCGGCGTTCCTGCGGATGATGAGCGAGCTGAGGATCCCGTACACCGCGTTCCTCTCCGACTACCTCGTCAAGGAGGACTACGGGTACTTCAAGAAGATGCAGGACGCGGGCGTCGTCCTGAACAACCACACCCTCCACCACCCCTACCTCCCGGGTATGTCGTACCAGCGGCAGAAACACGAGATCTGCGGCATGCAGGACGTCATCCAGAAGCACTACGGCAAGCGGCCCCTGCTCTTCCGGCCCCCGTACGGGAACTACAACCGTGACACCCTGCGTGC
>DATCQX010001098.1:0-2770 GCA_036569285.1 Streptomyces sp. | reverse complement strand
CGTACTTGCCCTCCACACGGTCCCGCAGGTCCAGGTTGACCGTGGCGTCAATGTCCGCCGCCCACGTGTAGAGGCCGGCCACAAGGCCGTCGGACAAGTCCAGCGCGGCAGCAGGGTCGTCAGGGAAGAAGTCCCCGAACCCTTCGGCCCGCAGGGGACCATACTGAAACTCGCCCTCGACCGTGATGTCGACCGGGGGCGGCGGACTGTCATGAGGATCAGGTTCCCAGTGCAGACGGTCACAACTCCAGCACACCCACGTGATCTGCTGGCGGCCTTCCTCCCAGTGACGAACCGCCCAGGACCGACCGAGATACCGAGCCAGACGCCGAGAGGTCCTCAAACTCCCCACCGAGCGGGACCGCAGCAAGTCGACCAGATCCGCGGGCAGCGCGAGACTCCCGTCGTCCAACCGGATCCCAACGGTGAACGCATCCGCACCCTCAGCCCACCAACCGTTGTTCCTGGCCTCGTAAAGAGGAGACTCATCGCCCCGGTCCTGCACGAGCAGATGCCGCGGTTCTTCGCGGGTCATACGAGGTTCCCTCCTCCGATGATGCCGTCCCTACTGGAAGACACCTCCCAAGATCGCCCTCCCACGTGAACCACCCCGGAAGGGACGTTGCCCTTTTCAGGCCAGGCCAGGGGCCGGCCCAGCGACTTCGGGCCAGGATCTCACGATGAATCCTGGCCCGAAATTGCTGGACCGGCCCCGCCGGCGTGCCCACGGACCCGCACACGACGAAGGGGCGGGTGTTGGAGGTGACGATCGCCCAAGGGGTCCGGGAGAGGGCCGCCAGGAGGGAGGCCGCGCCCGGCATGGGCCGTATCGCGTGGTGTTCGCGGGCCAACAGGTCGTCCAGGAAACGGCGTTCGACGGCCGGGTCCAGGTGAGGCGCCGCGTCCGCGACGGTGTCCTCGGGACGGCGGCCGAACGTCAGGGGCCAAACCGTCTCCGGGTTCAGGGCATGCGTACGGGACCACGCGTCCCAGACCCTTCGATGGACGGCGGTCGAGTCGAGCAGGACGCCGTCCACGTCGAAGAGGACGGCCGCACGGTTCTCGCCGCCGCGGCTGCTCCACGCCAATTCGGGGGCGCCGTCGGCGGAGGACTCGCGGATCATGTTTCTCGCAGCAGTCGTTCAGCGTCTGCCGGGGCGGAGCTGTTCCGGTTCCCCGGCGGGGCAACCGTCCACACGGCCGGCCGCCGATCCGTCCACGCACGTGAACAGCCCCATCCTGCCGCGCACAAGGGCGACCACCCCGGTGAAACCCCCGTCCCCACCGGGCCAGTCGCCCTGCCCCCACCTTCCGCCCACCGCCCCACCCCACGCACACACTTCAAGGACGATCAAAACGTCCCCGACATCCGCTCACCCCGAAGGAACCCCCTTCACCCGCAGGAACGCCGCATCCAACCCCCGCTTGACCACCCCCGCCAACGGCCGCTCCACGCCCCGGTGCACAGCCCAGCTCAGCACCAGGAACCCGGCCAGCACGACGACGATCACCAGGCGCGCGTCCATCTCGTCACGGAGCCGGCTGATCACCGTCGTCCCCGCCGCGTAGTGCATCAGGTACAGCGGATACGTCATGGCCCCGGCGGTCACCAGCCACTTCCCCCGCACCCGGTCCAGCTTCCCCAGCGCGATGGCGACCATCACCAGCAGGAACACGGTGAAGATGGCCACCGCGCCCCGCCACCCCGAGACCCCCTCGACCGTGTCGATCCGCGTCCCGATCTCCTTCTGCCCCATGAGCCAGGCCATCCCGAGGATGCCCCACAGCAGCAGGTCCTGCCCGAACCGGTACATCAGATACAGAGCGAGCCCGGCGATGAAGTACCAGGCGCCGGAGGGATTGGCGATCAACTCCAGCAGCGGGAACCCCGTGGACGGCGCCAGCATCGCCGCGGCCCCCCACACGCAGCAGAAGAGCACGACCCGGCGGTACGTCAGCCCGAACATCACGACGACCAAGAACAGCAGGTAGAACCGGAGTTCGGCCCAGAGCGTCCAGTACACCCCGTCGACGTTGGCGACTCCCGACCCCGCTTGCAGCATCGTCAGGTCGAGCAGAACGTCCCGGGGAGCGAGCCGCTCCCACACCCCGGGAAACGCGGCGAGCACACCGGTGGTGAAGAGGACGGCGAACCAGTACGCGGGGTAGAGCCGGATCACGCGGGAGATGAAGAACTGCCGGGGTGTGCGCCCCCAGCAGGACATGCAGATCACGAACCCGCTGATGACGAAGAAGATCTCGACGCCGATCCAGCCGTAGGAGGCGACCCGGAACACGCCCGGCATGATCTCGGAGACGGGCCGCCCCCAGACGGGGTTGTGGGGCCGGTCGAGGCGCGCGGTGCCCGCGAAGTGGTGGAGGGCGACGAAGAGCGCCGCGCACAGCCGCAGCCCGTCGAGGACGTAGAGGCGGGGGCGACGGCGGTCCGGATCGAGCGGCACCACAGGCGGCTGTGAGCGTTGGGTGAAGGTCAGGCCAGTCATTGGCCGTCACCTTAAGGAGCCCAAGTGAACGCCGGGACAACAGAAAGGACCCGTACGACCGAAGTCGTACGGGTCCCCTCAGAGAGCTACCGCTCAGAGAGCTACCGGAGGCTCAAGATCACTTGGTGATCTTGGTGACCTGGCCGGCGCCGACCGTCCGGCCACCCTCACGGATGGCGAACTTCAGGCCCTCTTCCATGGCGATGGGCTGGATGAGCTGAACCGACATGTCGGTGTTGTCACCCGGCATGACCATCTCGGTGCCC
>DATCQX010001097.1:0-24086 GCA_036569285.1 Streptomyces sp. | reverse complement strand
GCCCAGGCCTGGACCGCTCGCAGCCCCGCCGCTCGGGCCTTAGCAGCCGAGAAGGCGAAGTCCGCGACCTCGCCGACCGGTTGATGTGCGTCGAACCCCAGCACGACCTGGGCGTCGTCGTGGGCCAGCTGGGTCCCTTCTCCGAAGGCGCCGGTCCGGTGGGGGATCAGCACGACAGGGCACGGGCCATGGCCGCCATCCGCAGCGCCACCGAGCCGACCGCGAGACTCGCGAAACCGCCCGCCCTGCGGGTGCCGACGACGAGTCCGGCATCGTCCGCCGCGGCGAGTAGCGCCGCGACAGGCGCGTCATGGGTCTGCTCGGCCCGCATGTCCAGGTCCGGGTAGCGCTCCCTGAGGTCGGCGACCACCCGCCGGAGCATCCGCGCACCCACCTGACGCAGCCTTTCCCAGGCCGCGTCCGGCACGGTCGTCCCGGGCCGCTGTGGAGAGGCATGCAGCAGTCTCAACGGGGCCCCGCGTAGCAGGGCCTCCCGTGCCGCCCGGTCGGCCGCCGCCACACTGCCGGGGACCCGTCGGCGCCCGCCAGCACGGGGTGACACATCCTGGGCCTCACGGGGTGGCTTAACCTGGCCTCCTTCGCCCGGCGTGCACCTGCGGGCGCCATACGGCCCATCTCCTCCCACCCACTGTTCCACGGCAGCACAGTATCGGCGCCCGGGCGGAAACGGTGCGGCTCGCGGGTCGACCGGGCCGAGTGGCCTGTCGTCCCGCGAGCCGTTCCGCAGCTGGATCGCTCAGGCCATGCTTATCCGACGGCCCGCCATGCCAATGATCGCCGCTCCGAGCACACAGCCGATGCCGGCCGCGAGGTAGGCGAGGTGGTAGCCAGTGAGCTGGTCACCACTGGTCGCCGCGATCAGGACCATGATCGCCACGCCGACGCTCGCACCGATCTGCTGTGCGACGACGTTAACCGCCCCGGCGACCGCGTGCCGCTCCGGCTCGATGCCGGTGAGCGCCGAGGACGTCATCGCAGGGAAGTTCAGTCCCTGGCCGATGCCGCTGAGCACCATGCCGGGCAGCACGTGCAGCAGATAGTTGCCCCCGTGCGGTGTGCTCATCCACAATGCCGTTCCGCCGCCGATCAGGACGAGCCCGACGGTCATCAGCATGCGCGGCGTGTGCTTGGCGAGCAGGCGTCCGGTGACGAAGTTGGCGGTGAGGAACACGGCCGCCGACATCGGCACCAGGGCGAGACCGGACTCGAACGGCGAGTAGTCCAGCATTCCCTGCAGATACAGCGGCGCGAAGAACAGCATCCCGACCGAGGCCATGTACTGGAGGAACGCCGCGAGGCTCGCCGCCCGTACCGATGGGACGCGGAAGAGGTCGAGCGGGAGCACCGGGTCCGCGGTGCGGTGCTCGCGCACGACGAAGAGCAGCAGGGACACCACGGCGAGGCCGAGTACGGACCAAGCCGCCGTGCCGCTGGTGCTCGCGCCGACTACCAGCATGGTGAGGGCGACCGTGCCCGCGATCGCACCAGGCAGGTCTAGTCGGCCGCCGCGCCCGACACTGGCGGGCAGTCCGACGCGTGTCGCGGCCAGTACGGCCGCTCCCACCACCACCGAGAACCACAGCACCGACCGCCAGCCGAGGAACTGGGTCAGCACACCGCCCAGCAGCACACCGCCGCTGAAGCTCGCCGCGCCGACGGCCGCGTACACGCCGAGTGCCCTGTTGCGGGCCGGGCCGGCCGGAAACACCTCGGTCAGCAGGGCCAGTGCGGCTGGACCCGACAGGGCCGCTCCGATGCCCTGCACCGCCCGCGCTCCGAGCAGCACCCCGATACTCGGGGCGACGGCTCCGACCATCGCGGCCAAGGTGAACAGAGCGATACCGACCTCGAACACCCGCCGTCGGCCGAGAACATCGGCCAGCCGGCCGCCCACCAGCAGAAAGCCGGCGAAGGTCACGGCGTAGGCGATCATGACCCACTGGAGCGTGGTGTCGTCCAGGTCGAAACGGGTCCCGACCGGTGGCAGCGCGGCGTTCAGCACCCCGAGACCGCTCACATCCAGTGCGAGTGCCCCGGACAGCACTCCAAGTGCCAGTCCCGGCCGGTGCCGTGGCGTCACCTCGGTACTGGTCATGCGACCACCCCGAGGAATGCGCCGCCGACCGGCCCACGACTACCGGTGGGCTGTATCGGGGTGAACACATGACCCACTGAAAGCAGGCCGGTTAACCCGTTTACGAGACGGTGCAGGGAAAAGTCGGACGATCTGGCCACGTCGGGCCCCGCGAATAGCCGGTGCCATGTCGGGGTGTCTTCCATCCGCCCAGTGCCCGGGTCAAGTGCGAGAGGGGCGGACCGCGTTGAAACGTGGTGCACGTTTTTCATAACGATCACTCTTGCAGTGGCACTCGCCCGATGTCCAGAGCGCCTCTGCCCAGGTGCCGCCGGAGCGGTTTCCGTATTCTGGACAGATATTGACGGACCGTCATACACATTAGGTCCAATGGATCATTCCCTTCTCCACCTGAAAAGCGGGAAGTCCCACAGGTCGTCGGGCGCTTCCCCGACTCGCTCTTTGGCGGCCTCATGTGATGATGTTCGGCCATCCGTCGACCCATTCACGCCAGACCCGGCATCTTCTCCGCCCTCAGGCGTGATGCGTGCTCGGATCTTGGACGGGGGCAGGGGAACGTCGAAGGGCGCGACCCGTCATGATCATGTGATTCCACTCGCAAGATCGCGAAGGCCGCGCCCGTATGCCATCCTGCCCGACCCTGCCCACCTCTCGCCAACTCGTCGATCAACTCGGCGTCGAAATTGGGGAGTTGTGCACGCCCGCGAAACTCCCCTCGCTCCTGGAGGCGGTCGGCGCCGTGCCCGACCCGCGTTCCGTGCACCTGGTCACGCACCCCCTCCCGATGCTGCTCGGCCTGGTGGCCTGCGCCCTGCTGTGCGGGGTGCGCTCGGTGCGCGGTGTGATCCGTTGGGCGAATGGCCAGGGCGCCAGCATCCTGGCCGCACTCGAAGTCGCCGACGGTGATCTGGCGCAGTTGCCGGTGGCCACCACGCTCACCTGCACCCTTGCCCGGATCGACCCAGACGCCCTCGATGCGGCCGTCGGCACCTTCGTGCAGACCCACGCCGCCGACCCGCTGGCCGGAATCGCGGGGAATCCGCCCATGCTGCAACTGGCCGCGGACGGCAAGACGGTTCGCGGCGCCCGCGACGCCGACGGCCTGCAGCTTCACCTGCTCGGTGTCTACCAGGTCGATCCCGGCGTGATGCTCGCCCAGCGCGAGATGCGCCACAAGCCCCACGAGACCGTGCACTTCACCGCCGCCCTTGACCTGATCGCCGACATCACCGGCGCGATCGTGACCGCCGATGCCCTGCACACGGTGGCCGATCACGCCCGATACCTGCACCGACGCGGTGCCTTCGGACTCTTCCCGGTCAAGGAGAACCGCGCCGCCCTGTTCGCCCGGCTCGACGCGCCCAACTGGGACGAGACCACGAACCCGCAAATCAGCATGGTCCGTACCGAGGAGACCAACAGCGGCCGCCACGAGACCCGTATCGTCCGGGTCCAGGCACTGGAAGACGGCCAGGTCGACTTCCCGCATGCCACCCAGGCTCTGCTGGTGGAGCGGTACACCACCGGCCGGGGCGACGGAAAAGTCCACGCGGTCGCCGAGCTCGGCGTCACTACAGCCCCTGTCCAGGCCGCAGACGCGGCCACCCTCGCCCGCTGTGTGAGAGGCCAATGGGCCATCGAATCCCAGCATTTCGTCAGAGATGTGACCTTCGGCGAAGACGCCAGCCGGGCCCGCACCGGCAGCCTTCCCCGAGCCCTCGCCACCTTCCGCAGCCTGGCGATCAGCCTTGCCCACCTCGCCGGATGGAAGAACAACGCCGCCGCACACGACCACTACCGAAACCGCCCGGCCGACGCCGAGATCGCGCATCTGTTCGTGTCGTCACGGCGGGCCCCCCACCTCAACCACAACGGGCGCCTCTATGAGCGCAGCGACCAGGAGCTCATCAAGCACCTACGGTCGCTGGCCGGCACCGCCCCCGACGTCTTCGACAACCCCGAGATGACCGCGATGGTGCTCCCCGCGATCCGCAGCGACTACAAGGCGGCGGAAACGTACGTGTACGCGCCGGGGTCGCGACTGAACTGCCCGGTGACGGCGTTGATCGGCGACGCCGACCCGATGGTATCGGCCGAGGAAGCCACCACCTGGAGTCGGCACGCCGACGGCCCCTTCGCGCTGCGGGTGTGGCCGGGCGGACACTTCTACCTGGACGCGCACGCCACGGACGTCATCTCGACGATCTCGGCCGAGACAGCGGCCTGAGGATCGGCAGCCGCCGGGGCTCTGGGCCGGGGCAGCGCGCGTGTCGTACGCACCGGCACACCAGGTGTCCTGCAGGGACCGGACGAGCCCGCGCCGCCCGGCCCCCGGCCAGGGCGACGTGGTCCATTTCTCATACCGAGTGACCGGATCGACAGGCCGTCGCCACGCCCCGGCCGGCGTCAGGCAAGTATCAGCCGGACGGGCAGGGTGTCGAACTTGCGCATGGTCTGGCTCCGGGCTCGCACCGGCTCTCCGGCCGCTTCGAAGCGCCTGACGCGCGGAGCGAGCGCGGTGAGGAACTCTATGGTCTCCAGGCGGGCCACGGGCGCTCCGAGACAGAGATGGATAGAGGCGCCGAGCGCCAGATGCGCCTTGGCATCCGGTCGGGTGACGTCCAACCGGTCGGGCAGGTCGAAGCGGCGCGGGTCCCGGTTGGCGGAGCCGAGCATGACGCAGATGTCGGCGCCGGCCGGAACCCGCACGTCGCCGATGACCGCCGAGGCCACCGTCCGGCGGTAGAAGGCGCGGAAGGGCGAGTCCCACCGCATGAGCTCCTCCACCGCGTTGGGTATCAGCGCGGGATCGGACCGGATGCGGTCCCATTCGTCCGGGAAGCGGCAGAAGGCGTGCACCGCGTTGCCCAGCAGGCTGCTAGATGAGTCGATGCCGGCGAGCCAGATCGAGTCCAGTGTCATCAGCCGTTCGGGGCCGTCCGCCTGCAGCCCGCCGTCTTGCCCGCCCGTTTCCATGAGGGCCCGGGCCATGCAGTGCGGGGGCAGCGCCTCCAGGCCCTCCGCGCTCAGCCACTCCAGGGACCGCGCCGCGAGTTCCGCGTGCCGCGGCTCCAGATCCGGCGCCGCGAGCTGACCCACCGCGTCGGCCCACGCGACGATCGTCTCGGCACTCGGGGGGACGATGCCGGTCAGTAGCCGGATCGTCAGGTCGGGCAGCGGCTGGGCCAGCGCGACCACCGCGTCGATCTCCCGGGCGTCGACGGCCGCCTCCACGAGTTCCTCGGCCACCGTCCTTACGCCGGACTGCAGTTGCGTCATCGCGGCTCGCCTGAACCATCCCTGCACAGCCCGGCGAATCCTTGTGTGGTCGGGCGGATCGGTGTCCACGAGGGGGTAGCGGTAGCCGTGGTCGGGTACCCGCGTGTATCCGACGCCGAGTCCCGAGATGAACTCCCGATAGTTGCGCAGGACGGCGGACGCCTCCTCGTAGCGGGGCACTAGCCAGAGATCCCTGTCTGGGAGGTACGTCACCGGGCCCGCGTCGCGCAGGGACGTGTACACGGGATGGGGGTCCTGGAGAATGCCGGGACGAAAGGGATCCAGGCCCTGGACGTGCGTGTCGACGGTCGAGCTGGCCATCCGGCTCCTTGAGGGCACGAAGGCAGAAGGGAAGGTTCTGCGACAGACAGGCATGAGGTACTGCAACAGGCCGCGCCGCCCGAAGGCCACCCGCGACAGCCCGGCAAGTGAGAGAGGAAAGCGGGAGACGGTCAGGGCTCCCCGGGCGCCGCGAGGTCGGCCAAGCCCTGCCGGAAGGCGTCGCTGAACGTGCCCTCCATGATCCTGCGCACGCCACCGCGGAGGGCGACGTCACCGTCGGAGCCGATGGTCACCCGAAGGCGGCCCCCCGGCATCCTGACGTCGATTTCGGCGTCCGTGTGGTCGAGATGGTGGACGGCGACGGCGCAGGCCCCCGCGCCCGAGGCCGGGGTGTAACCGGTTCCGCGCTCCCGCACCTCGGCGGTGACGGTCAAGCGGTCGAGGACGGTCACGAACTCGACGTTCACCCGGTCGGGGAAGCGGGGCAGGCCCGCAATGAACGGGCCCCACCGCTCGGCCACTTCCCGTGTGACCTCCGGCAGCACGACGACGCAATGCGGCGATCCCACGGTGACGAGGGTGACATCGAAGGTCCGGTCGCCCACGGACAGCGCCGGGACGGACCGGACGGTCGCCGGGCCGAGCAACGCCTCGACCGATCCGCGCGCGAGATCCAGAATGCGGGCCTCGACGGTGCCCGACACCGTGTCCAGGCCAAAGCGGTCCCAGCCGACGTAGCCACGCTCGCGCAGGAAGTGGGCGAAGATCCGCAGCCCGTTCCCACTGCCGGGACATTCGCTGCCGTCCGCGTTGAACACCCGCAGCCCCGGCCGGCCCCGGCGCCGAGCGGCCCGAACATCACCCCGTCGGCGCCCACTCCACGGCGCCGGTCACTGACGCACCGGGCCATCTCGCCGTCCGGGGCGAGCGTGGACACGGTGGTGTCCATCACGACGTAGTCGTTTCCCAGAGCTTCGTACTTGAAGAACTCGGCAGTCATCCCCACCTGTCCACGCTGCGAGGTTCCCGGACCGCACCCAGGGCAGGTGCCAGGTCAGCCGATGAGTACGTTCACCATCCTCCCGGGCACCACGATGACGCGCTTGACGGTGCCTCCCTGCGCGGCCTGCCGCACCGACGGCAGGTTCAGCGCCGCTTCCTCGATCTCCTCGGTCAAGGCGTCCGCGGGCACGGTCAGTTCGGTGCGTCCCTTGGCATTGACCTTGACCACGAGGGTCACGGTCTCGGTGCGCAGCAGGTCCTCATCCGCAATGGGCCAGGGCTCCTGCCAGACGTACTTCCCGGTCAGCCGCCAGTAGACATCGCTGGCGATGTGCGGGGCGAACGGCTGGAGCAGGGACGCGAGGGTGCTGACGGCCTCCCGGGCCGTGTCGGTCGACACCCCGTCCTGGAGCGCGCGGCTGCAGTCGTTGGACAGCGACATCAGCGCGGCGATGGCCGTGTTGAAGGCATAGCGGCCGGACATGTCCTCGGTGACCTTGGTGATGGCCCAGGCGGTCTTGCGCCGCAGCGCCAGGTCGCGCTCGGGGTCTGCGGCGGCACCGATCACCTCGCTCTCGGCGGCCTCGATCGTCTCGGTGTACCGCCAGACCCTCTTGAAGAAGCGGTAGACGCCTTCGAGACCCTCGTCGGACCAGTCGCCGCCCGCCTCGGGCGGCGCCATGAAGAGGATGTACGCGCGCGCGGTGTCGGCGCCGTACTTCTCCACGATGGTCCGCGGTGACACCACGTTGCCCTTGGACTTGGACATCTTGGCGCCGTCACGCGTGATCATGCCCTGGGTGAAGAGCGTGCCGAACGGCTCCTGCACCGGCAGCAGGTCCAGGTCGGCGAGGGCCTTGCAGAGGAAGCGGGAGTAGAGCAGGTGCAGAATGGCGTGCTCCACACCGCCGATGTACTGGTTCACCGGCAGCCACGCCTGAACCGCCTCCTGGCTCCACGGCGCCTCGTCGTTGCGGGCGTCGCAGTAGCGCAGGAAGTACCAGGAGGAGTCGACGAAGGTGTCCATGGTGTCGCTCTCCCGGCGCGCGGAAGAGCCGCACTCCGGGCACTGGGTGCTGATCCAGTCCTCGGCGGAGGCCAGCGGCGACTTGCCCTTGGGGGCGAAGTCGTCGATGTCCGGCAGCTCCACCGGGAGCTGGTCCTCCTGCACGGGCACGATGCCGCAGCCGTCGCAGTAGACGACGGGGATGGGGCAGCCCCAGTACCGCTGCCGTGACACCAGCCAGTCCCGCAGCTTGTAGCTCACGACCGGCTCGCCCTGCCCGTTGTCGGCCAGTGCGGCGACGACGCGCGCTCCCGCCTCGTCGCTCGGCAGACCGTCGAAGGCGCCGGAGTTCACCGCCACCCCCTTGCCAGTGAACGGCAGTTCGGCCTCTTCACCCTCAGGTCCGGCGATGACGGGGACGATGGGCAGACCGAGCGCCTGGGCGAGGCCGAAGTCCCGCTCGTCGTGCGCCGGGACGCCCATCACGGCGCCGCTGCCGTACTCCATGAGCACGTAGTCGGCGACGACTACGGGGATCTTCTCGCCGGTGAACGGGTGCACCATGTGCACACCACTGAGGACACCGGTTTTGGGGCGCCGATCGTTGCCCCGGTCTCCGTGGCCGGCACGCCGTGCGGCGTTGACATACTCGCGTACGGCCTCTGCCTGCGAGTCGGCGACGAACCGCTCGAGTTCCGGGTGTTCGGGCGAGAGGGCGATGAAGCTGACGCCGCAGATGGTGTCCGGCCGGGTGGTGAAGACCTTGATCTCACCGTCCGACTCGGCCTCCCGGAAGGCGACTTCGGCGCCAGCCGACCGCCCGATCCAAGTGCGCTGCATGGTCTTCACATGCTCCGGCCAGTCGAGGCCGTCGAGATCCTCCAGCAGCCGCTCCGCGTAGTCGGTGATGCGGAAGAACCACTGCTCCAGCTGCTTGAGTTCGACGGGGGTGCCACAGCGCTCGCAAGCGCCGTCGACGACCTGCTCGTTGGCGAGGACCGTGGCGTCGGCGGGACACCAATTGACCGCCGACTGCTTGCGGTAGGCGAGGCCCGCCTTCAGGAGCTGGAGGAAGATCCACTGGGTCCAGCGGTAGTACGATGGCTCGTGCGTACTGACCTCTCGGGTCCAGTCGATCGACACCCCCCACTGCTTGAACTGCTCCCGGAAAGAGGCGAGGGACGCCTCGGTCGAGATGCGGGGGTGCTGGCCGGTGCGGATGGCATGGTTCTCGGCCGGCAGGCCAAAGGCGTCGTAGCCCATGGGATGCAGAACGTAGTAGCCCTGGCGCCGGAGAAAGTGCGCTACCGCGTCGCCCACGGAGTAGTTCTTGAGATGACCGACGTGCGGCTCTCCACTGGTATATGGAAGCATTTCCAGTACATAAGCGGACTTGCCGTCGGGTGCCGGATTGTTCGAAACCTCCCAGGTCCGCTGCTCGTTCCACACACCTTGCCAGTGGGCTTCAACACGGCGCGCGTCGTACTGGTTTGGCGAAATCTTTTCGGTCATCGGTTTCCTTGGCTACGCAGCTCTTGACCGGCTAAATGAGCGGTAAGTTTACCGTACGGGTGACGCACGGCACCTCGGCCGCCGGACACCTCACTCACGCCGGGGTTTTCGCGGTCTGCAGGGCACGGGGCAGCCGGATGCTGCCGTGATAAACCGCCAGCAACATGGTGTCGGAGGGGGTTTCGGCCATAGCCGAACTGTCGAGTACCAACGCCTTCTCGCGGGGGCCGTCTTCCGGAAGATCCGCAGGTGGCAGGTGGCCGGCCCGGGCCAGTACCCGGCGCACTTCGTCCGGCAGCAGCACCATGGTGCGCACCTCTTCCCCGCGTACGGCGCACGCCAGGGACTCCGCGATCGCGGTCTGCACCTCCATCATGGCGTCGAACTCCTCGCGGGGCACCGAGGCCGGTGCCGGCAACCCGGCGTAGAGGTACTCCCCCGCCTCCCGCACCACGCGCGCCGTACTGCCCGTGTGCGCCAGCATGCGGACGATGGCTTGATAGTGCAGGTGCTCGGGGATGGATCCGGCCGTTACGAACCGGCCGACGAGTGCGGTGTCCAGCGCCGAGGGGTCAAGCAGCGAGGCCCGGTGGTTGCGGGCCAGTTCGCGGACCTCGGGGATCCCGCACTCCTCGTGGAGGTAGTGCACCAGGCGGCTGTACAGGTCGACCACGCGCAGTCCGGAACGGGTGTGCAGGTAGTACAGGAGGCTGCGGAGCAGGCAGCCGTGGAAGACCGCACCGGCCAGCCGAATCTCCAGGCCGTGCTGCCACTCCTTCTGTGACATCCGGCTGTGTTCGATGACGAATTCGGCTTCCATCTCGGGATTCGAGACCTGATAGGGCAGCCTTTTGGTGACCAGGCCGTGCTCGCCACGGAACCGCTCGGTGGAGTACTCGGTGTTGTTGAGGAGCAGCAGAGGGTACACCACGGGGTGTCCGCCCGCCTCGATCACCTCTTCCACACTCGCTAGATGGGAATCGAGGGACTCTCCCGGCAGACCCCAGATGAGTTCGGTGTAGGTCGGAATTCCCTGGTCCTGGAAGGATTCCTGCAGGGTACGGTAGTAGGAGACCTTGATGTTCGACCGTCTGGCGATTTCCAGGACCTCCGGGGTGAACGACTGCGCCGACAGCGTCACCGCGGATATCAGCCGGTGCGAGTACAGGATCCGGGCCGCTTCCATGACGCGCTTGTTGGTGTTCTTGGCCCAGTTTGTATAGAGGAACATCCTCTTCTCGTGCCGCTGAAGTTCCTCGACCAGCCATTCCGCTATCTCGACGTCCCGCGGCAGGATGCCGAAATTGGCGTCCGCGAGGAAGAGAGTCGCGTTCTCGGGGGCGTGTGCGACGACGTGGCTGATCTCCTCCTTCACCCGCTCCAGCGGGAAGGGGCGCACCTTGGACTTCGTGGCCCCGCCCCAGTAGCAGAAGGCGCAGGAGTAGGGACAGCCTCGGTTCGTCTCCAGGATGATGGTACGGGAGACCGCGATGTCCTCCGTTGTGTACACCCCGCTGAGCAGCGGGGACGGCAGGAGGCTCAGGTCGCTGATGCGGTCCGCGGGGGCGGTGGTGACCACGCGGTCGCCCTCGCGGTAGCTGACCCCACGGATGTCCGACAGGGTCAGGCCCGTTGCGGCGAGGGACGACAGCACCGCGGTGAACGTCAGCTCCCCCTCCCCGTGCACCAGGACGTCCACCGCCGGTTCGCGGAAGACCGACTTGGTTTGGTAGCTGACGTCGTTCCCGCCGAGCACGACCGTACACTGCGGCCAGCGCCGCTTGACCTCCCGGGCGATGAGCATGACGCCGGCGCGGTTCCAGAAGTACACGCTCAGGGCGACCACGTCGGGCCGCTCCAGTCCCTCCACCCACCCCGGCAGGCGTCCCATGAGGTCGGGGGACTGGAACAGGACGTGTTTCTCGAAGCGGTACGCGCCGCCCACCTGCGGATCGGCCTGTGCCGAGGCCTGCAGGGAACCCAGGATCAGGCTGTAGCGGACATCGGGCATCGCCGTGATCTCGATCAGATGGCAAAGCCGTCGGCCGGTGCCCTCGGCATGCGGCGGGCGGGCCGCGGCCGCCCGGGGCCCGCCGTCGGATCGTACGTGTTCAGCCTTCACTGATGGCTCGCTCCTCGAACTCGTGGCCGTACCATTTGTCGGCCCATGGAACCCAGGTGGTGATGAGCGTGTCTCGATGGCCCTCCGCCTCCACCGGCTCGATCTGCGACACGTCGTGCCACATCTCCCGGTCGGCCAGCACCGCTCCCTGACCGACCTGCACCATGCCCCGGTAGAACGGCTCTCCCCCACCGTGGGGCATGAGAGTCATCTCGCCGCCGGTGATGCTGTGCCGGCCGAAGACACCGATCAGCGCGTAGTCCCGGCCGTCCGAGTGCGGTCCCTCGGGGACGATCGTGCCGGAGGTCTCCGGGCGGACCACGATCCGGAACTGGTGGACATTGACCTGCCAGGTCCGGCCGGTGTCGAGCGGAACGGCCAGGGCACCGGCCCTGAGGTGCGGTGTGAAGTCCGCGACGATCGGCTCGTAGTGGCGGCGGATGCCGCCGGCCACCGGATTGAACTTGGAGAACGTCACATAGGAGCGCAGCGGCAACCGCTCGAACTCCCACTGCCCGTCCTGCCAGTGCATCCGGAACTGGGCGAAACGGCGGTAGCGGTTGTCCCCCATGTACTCGTCGAACTTCAGGTCACCGAGGGACTCCAGCAGTTCCGAAGTGGCCTCCGGCAGGTCGATGATGTCGAATCTCTGCTCGTTCAGCGCCATGCTGTCTGCTAGTCCTGGCTTTCGGTGGCGGTACGGAAGTGCGCCAGCACGGCGTCCAGGTACCGCTGCGACGAGTTGAGGCGGATGAGAGCCCCGGTCGCGATCTCCCGGCCGCTGCGCGGGTCCTCACGGATCAGCGGTTTGACGACGTTCTTGAACCAGCCGGAGGCGTGCTGGGCGTCGATGCCGATGTGCAGTTCGGGGTACCGGACGCCGGCTTCGGGCAGTCCGGCCCGGCGCCAGCCGTCGACGAAGTCCCGGAACCGCATGGGGACGAGGTACTCGGTCACACCCATGAAGCCGACGGCCTTCAGGTAGTGCCGACGGGACAGGGCGAGGCAGGCGCAGAAGTTGCCGGAGATTCTGGTCTCCAGCAACTGATTCTTGGCGATGTACGCGTCGTCGGCACTCACCGTGCGCAGCGCCTGCGCGAACATGACCGTGTGGACATCGGCCGGGTCGCCGTTGCCCATCTCGTCCCGGTAGTTCGCCGCGAGTTCCAGTTTCTGCGGCCCGGACACGCCGAGTTGCATCAGGGCGAAGATGTCGTCGAACCGGGGGTCGAGATTCGACTCCTGCGCCAGGAAGAACCGGAACTCCTCGGCGTCGGCCTCGTTCCTCATGAACTCCCGGTACAGCGGATGCCGTCGGCTGGCGTGCTCCCCGATGCGTGCCTTCAGCCAGGCCACGTACGCGTCGGGGTCCTCGGGGTAGGAGGAGAGCTCGTCGTCGGTGATGTCGGCGAGTTCGCGCTCCAGCACGGCCTTCTCCAGAACGGCCGCGATGTCCCGGTGGATCGGCTGGGTCTCCGTGTCAGCCCGGTCGACGCCAGGCGGTCCGAAGTCATGGTCGTATATCTGAGCCAGGATCTCGTGCAGGTCCCACAGGGCCATCTCGTCGCGTCGTCCGTACGCCGCGTCGACCAGTTCCCGGCAGGCGAGGAGGACTTCTTTCCTGAAGTCGAGGTCGGTGTTGAGGGTGTGCCAGTCGTCTCTGGCTTCCGCTGTGGTGAGTGAGGACAGCAGGGAGGTGTGGGGCATGTTCACTCGATCGCGTCTCTCTGAGATGGCTCGCGGCGCATGGGTGCCATGCGTGCGCGGACGAGACTGGTCAGACGGTGGACTTTCCCTTGAACACCGCGTCCAGGACCGTCTGATCGACGATCTCGGAGGCCGCGGGGAGGCTCTGCACGCCCGAGGCGCGCAAGGCCTCGTACATCTTTCCGCCGAGCAGGTCGGTGTCGATGCGGAAGAGTCCGCGGGACTTGGTCAAGGCGCTGCGGGTGAGCGGCGTCTGCAACTCGTTCTCACGGGTCTGCTGCTTGAGGTCGAGGCCCAGGTCGATGCCGTACTTCTCGACGGCCAGCCGGGCGGCGACCTCGGGGTCTTCGGCGTTGTCCTGCCACCCGCGGACGGAGGCGCGCAAGAATCCCTCCACGGCCTTCCGGCGCTTGGCGAGGAGCGAGCTCCTGGCGAAGACCAGGCAGGCGTAGCCGGGTATGCCTAGGTCCTGGGTGGTGACGGACACGTAGTCCGTCCCCTCCCTCATCCCGTACTTCTGCTCCAGGGCGATGGGCTGGCTGGTGACGAAGCAGGTGTACGCGGAGCCCTTCTTCTCGACGAGCGGCGCAGGGTCGAAGCCGACCGGGACGAAGGTGTAGTCCTTGGGCAGTCCGGCCACCTTGAGCGCTGCGTCAATGGTGGGCTGGGTGCCCTGCTGGCCGAGGATCTTCCTACCGACGAGGTCGGCCGCGCTGAGGACCGGGTCCGAGGCCAAAGAGAGCATGCCGCCCGGGCCGGTCTGGAACTGGGTGCCCAGGAGCTTGAAGTCATTGCCCTTGGCGATGGCCTGGACGACGGTCTGCAGGTTGGGGTGGATCCCGATGTGGGCGTTGCCGCTTGCCACCGACTGCGTCGGGTCGGGCGCGTTGGGGCCGCCCGCCTGGAACTCGACCGTCAGTCCCTCGTCCGCGTAGTAGCCGCGGTTTGCCGCGATCCAGTAGCCGGCGAACTCGACGTTCTTGATCCAGCCTAGTGCGACCTTGACCTTCTCGCTGCCGCCGCCGGACTCCTCCTCCCTCCGGCCACAGCCGGCCAGCAGCCCGGCGAGGGCGAGCCCGGCCGCGCCGGACACCCTCAGGAGTTGACGGCGGGTCGGAACGGATCGTGCGATGTCAGGCATGCCCATAAGGCGAAAGCTCCCCGTTGATTTGCGTGTACGACGTCAGCGGAACCGGCCGACTGTGCCGCGTTCCAGTCTTTGGGCCAGCACCGAGAAGGCGACCGACAAGGCGATGGCGACGAGCGCCGTGCCCCAGGCCCGGGCGGTGTCCATGTAGGTGACGGAGGTGGCGAACAGCCTGCCCAGGCCGTGCTGTCCGAGGAGGTATTCGGACAGCATGGCTGCGAGCACGGCGCTCGGCGCGGTGGTCCGCAGGGCGACCAGCAGGGCACCCAGCGCGTGCGGGGCGTGCAGCAGCAGCAGCCGCTTCAGCGGCCGTGCGCCCAGCACGGTGAAGAGGTCCGCGGTGGTCCGGGGCACGCTGCGCAGCGCCGAGTTGATGAGGACGAAGGCAGGGAAGAAGGAGATGACCACGGTCACCACGAGGGCGGCGCCCTGACCGTACCCCACGAGATGGCCGATGATCGGGATCAGGGCGACGACCGGCACCGACCTCATGACCAGGGCGGCGGGTGTCACCACGCCGGTGACCAGGTGCGAACTCCACACGGCGAGGGCCAGGAAGGCGCCCAGCGCCATGCCCAGGGTGAGCCCGGCCACGCTCATGAGGACGGTCCACAGCAGGTCGGGCAGGTACGCGGGGGCGTGCGTGAGGAGGTCCTGGAGGACGGCGGCCGGGCTCGGGGCCACGATGGCGTTAACCTTGCCGAAGGACACCCACGCCGCCCAGGCGGCCAGAACTCCGAGAATCAGCCAGTAGCGGATCAGCCACTTCTTGACCAGGTTCACAGGAACCTCCCGTGTACCGCCGTGCGGCAGGCACCGACCACCGCGTAGGCGAGGAGGGACAGCAGGGTGGTGACGAGGCCGGCCGACCACAGCAGTTCGGTCTGCACGTTCTGCATCGCCCCCACGAGCAGCACGCCCAGCCCCCGGTCGGCGCCGAACCACTCACCGATCACCGCACCCAGCACCGCTGCGGGCGCCGCCTGGGCAAGTCCGTCGAGCAGCAGGGGGACGGCGTAGGGCAGTTGAAGGTGCCTGAGCTGCCGGCGACGCCCGGCACCGAGGGTCGTGAGGAGGTCGCGGTGGACCCGGGGCGCGGCGGCGAGCCCCGCGGTGGCCGCCACGAACACGGCGAAACCGGAGGCCAGGGCGGCGACCACGGTGGCCGTGCCGTCGCTGCCGACCGTCGAGACGAACAGTGGTCCGAGCGCGATCAAGGGAAGGGCGTTGATGACGGTGACCAAGCGGTCGAGCCCCGGCTGCAGGACGGGCAGCAGCACGCCCAGCACCGCCAGGAGCAGTGCGGCGAGCGCCCCGGCCACGAGTCCGCTCAGCGCGGAGGCAGCCGTGGCGGACAGGGAGCGCAGCAGCAGGTCCCGGATCTGCGGCTGGTCCGCGTAGTCGACGACCGCGGTCAGGGGGGGCCAGCCGGCGCCGGCCAACCGGCCGCGTCCGATCGCTTCCCAGGCGGCGATCAGCAGGAGGGTTCCCACGACGGCGAGGGCGAGGGCGCGTGCTCTCCCGGTCATGCGGTCGCGTCCTGGTCCAGCAGTTGGAGCAACCGCAGCGACACGTCCTGCACTTCGGAGGCGTGACCGGCTTCCGCGCGCTTCTCCCGGGGCACGTCGATCGTCTCGACGTGGCGCACCCGGCCCGGGCGGGCGCTGAGGACGACGACCCGGTCGGCCAGCAGCACCGCCTCGTTGACGTCATGGGTGACCAGGAGGGCGCTGATCCGCCGCTCCGCCCAGATGCGGGCGAGTTCCAGGTTCATGTGCCGTCGGGTGACGGCGTCCAGGGCGCCGAAGGGCTCGTCGAGCAGCAATACGTCCGGATCCATGACGAGGGCGCGGGCGATGGCGGCGCGCTGCTTCATCCCGCCGGACAACTGGCTGGGCCGAGCGTCCGCGAAGTCGCCGAGGCCGACCAGGTCGAGCATGTGGCCGATCCTTTCCCGGTCGACCGGGAGGCCGGCGACGCGGAACGGGAGGGCCACGTTGTCCCGCACGGAGGACCAGGGCAGCAGCGCGTGTTCCTGGAACGCCACCCCGAGTCTGCGCTCGGCGAGGAAGGACGCGGGCGGGGCACCGCCGACCAGCACGCTTCCCGAGGTCGGCTCCTCCAGGCCGGCGATGAGCCGCACCACGGTGGACTTGCCGCAGCCGGACTGGCCGATGAGTGCGACGAACTCGCCCGGCGCGACCCTCAGATCGATGTCCGCCAGAGCCTGCAGCGCACGGCCCCGGGCCAGCCTGTAGTCCTTGGACACCTGGCTCAGGACGATCGTAGGCGAGGCGTCGGACCCGGTTTTCACCCCGGACAAGGGCGGCGCCTGGATTGCAGGCTTGCGCACAGGGGTCTCCAAATGGTTTTGAGCCAGATCTCGGAAACTTCCGGCCGATTGACCGAAACTGCACTACCATTAGCGATCAAGCGGAACAGGATATTCCGCGATACGGTGCCGCAGGACAGGGGGACTTTCGACCACCCCTCGGGCAACAATACACTCAGGCCATTACTTGCGCCTGGCGCATACCAGTTGCCATGGTACACAGGAGCTTGGCGAGTTCAAGGGTTTCACAAGCGTCCACCATCACCACTCACCATCTCATACCGGACATTTACGGGTCCCTGAAATTCCACTTACCCGAAGAATCGGACATTCTCATCCCTGATCTTTTGGTAATGCACCGTTGATCTCTGCCCCAAGGAGCAGTTACTGTTCCGGGGAGCCGTCGTCCGGCTTACTGTTTCGACACCGGGGGATAAACAACTTGACGCAACGCAAAACACTGCTCCTGTGCAAGTGGGAGCATGATCTCTTAGAAACCCTGCTCGACTCGGGCAACGATGTAATCCTGGTCCTGGACGACTTCGACGCCGAACACCACCATCTCGAACCCAAGCTGATCGATCGCACCGCGCGGGTCTACCGCGTAAGTTCTTTCGACGCGTTGAGCGACCTTTCCGCAGTTGCCGCGGACATCAGGCTCCGCGAAGAGAAGATCGATCAGGTCATCAGCTTCACCGAATTCAGCCAGCTCGGAGCCGGTTACCTGCAGAGTCTCGTGGTCGAACAGCCCAAGGACCTGCTGGACTGGGTGGCCGTACGCGACAAGCGGCTCATGAAGGAGCGGGTCCGGGCGGCCGGGATCCGCACCGCGATCTCACTGTCGCTCCCCGACTCAGGCGACCGGGAACGCCGCGAGTACATCAAGAAGACCCTGCGGTTTCCCGTGGTGGTGAAGCCCGCCCTCGGCTTCGGGACGATGAGCACCCGCCGGGCGGACACCCCCGAACAGTTCGACGCGATCCTCGACGACTTCCACTACGAACCACTCGTGCCGTCACGTCAGTTGACCGTCGAGGAGTTCGTCACCGGGCGAGAGCTGCTGGTGGAGGGGCTCTGGGTGAACGGTGAGCCCGAGTTCTTCGTGGCCGGCAGCTATCTGGAACCCCGCCTGGCCAGCATCGGCAGCCGGTCCGGCGACACCGAGCAACTGCCCGACGGGGCCGTCCTGCTGCTGCGGGAGGAGAACGCCCAGCTCTACGAGCGGCTGCTGGACTTCTGCCGGCGGGTGAACGCCGCCTTCCACGTCACCGACGCCGTCACCGAGGTCGAACTGTTCGAGACCCCCGACGGTGAACTGGTCTTCTCCGAGATGTGCACGCGGCTCGGCGGCGGCGCCGTCGTCCCCATGGTCTCCGAGCACCTCGGGGAGCCGGTGTGGCACATCATCGGCCGTGGCCTGCTCTCCGGCGAGGCCCGTCCGCGCGAGGTGGTCCGGCGCTACGTCGGGTTTGTCAACCTTGTTCCGGAGAAGCCCGGCGTCATCACCTCGCTGCCCCCCGTGGACGAGGTCGCGGCCATTCCCGGGGTAGCACGGGTGTGGCCCGTGGCCAAGGTGGGTGACGCTCTTTCCCTCAGTCACGGTGCCGAATTCTGCTACATCGTCATCTTCGGGTCCGACGACCGCGATGAATTCGACGCCGCTATGGAGAGGGTCATGACGGAGTACCACGTGGTGTCAACCCCCGCTGGTACCGCCGATTCCACGAGCGCCCGCTAATTTTTCCGCAGAGCGCCAAGCGCGTTCAGCAGAACTCTGGAAGCGAGGTCCATTCATGCCCGAAGCCGTTTTCTCCCCTGCTGCAATCTGGCGCCATCCCGGAAAGCACCATCTGCTTGCCCTCGAAAATCCCTGGTACCGGCTTGTCGCCGAACTCCAGGATGTCGTTTCACGCGCCACCACGGAGTTCTGGACGAGCAACGGCGGCCAGACCATCCACCTGCCACTGACCACCGGGTCGATTTCCAGCCCCATGGGTCTCGGCAGCGACTCACTGCCGGTCGAGGTGGAACTCGGCGGCACCCCCACGTATCTGGCCGATTCCATGCAGTTCATGCTGGAGTACGGCTGTCGGCTCACCGGCAAGAGTGTGTACTACATCATGCCGTCGTTCCGGGGCGAGCAGCCGGACACCTCCCACCTCTCACAGTTCTTCCACAGCGAGGCGGAAGTGGCCGGAGACCTCGACACCGGAATGGAGGTGGCGGAGAAGTATCTGGTGCATCTCGTGCGCCGCGTCCTCGAGGAGAAGGCGGACGCCCTCGCCCGGGTCGGCGGCGACATGGCGAAACTCGAGGCCTTCGCCGACCGGCCGGTCTTCCGCCGCATCACCTTCGACGAGGCCGCCGAACTGGTGGACGGCCACGGTGTGCGGCACGAGGCCAGCTGGCGCACCCTGACCCGTGAGGGTGAGCGGGCCGTGATGGACAAGCTGGGCGAGTTCACCTGGATCACCCACTGGGACCATCTCTCGGTACCGTTCTACCAGGCGTTCGCCGACGGCTCCGAGGACCGCGCCTGCAATGCCGACTTACTCTTCGGCATCGGAGAGGTCGTCGGCCTCGGCGAGCGCCACGTGACCTCCGCGGACGTCCGCCGGGCTCTTCGGGTGCACGACGTCTCCTCCGATCCGTACGAGTGGTACTGCGAGATGAGGGACACCGTGCCACTGCGGACGACCGGGTTCGGCCTCGGCTTGGAGCGGTTCTTCATGTGGCTGCTGGATCACGACGACATCCGGGACATGCAGCTGCTGCCCCGTGCGCACGGGGCCGACATCGTTCCATGAGCGCCGCCAGGTCCGAGACGGTCCAGCCTGGCACCGGTGAGACCGGGCGGATCGGGCTGTGGACCCCGTCCTCACCAGCCCCGCAGCTGTTCCCCAAGCGGATGGCGAGAGCCACGGCCGCACTGCGGGAGGCGGGCTGGGAGCCCGTCACCGCCCCGCACACGCTGGGCAGTCGCCGGATGGGCGCGGCAGAGCCGGCTGAGGTGGCCGAGGATCTGCACCGGCTGCTGCGGGACCCGTCGCTCGACGCGGTGATGGCCACGGCGGGCGGATACACCGCCATGGACGTCCTGCCGTGGATCGACTACGGGCTGGTCCGCCGGCGAAACGTTCCGGTGATCGGGTACAGCGATGTCAGCTGTGTGTTGTGGGCCATGGCCTCGCAGGGCGTGCTCTCGCTCGTCCACGGTCCGATGACTGTCTCCGAGTTCGGGCACTTCGGCGGACCGTTCCCCTACGCGGTCGACAGTCTGCGCGGCGCCCTGCGCGGCCACGGAACAACCGTCCTGCGGCCGCCCGCCGAGTACACCGACGACGATCCGTGGTGGGACCGGGACGACGAGCGCCCGCTCACGATGCACAGCGCCACCCCGTGGCGGGTGCTGCGGCACGGGGTCGCCGAGGGGCCGTTGTTGGCGGGGTGTCTGTTCTCGGTGTCCTCGCTGTTCGGCACACGGTACTGGCCGGACGTCGCGAGGCGGGTTCTCTTCCTGGAGGACTTCGGCACCGGGCCGGACCAGCTGGTGCCGGCGCTCGCGCAGTGGCGTCAGTCCGGGCACCTGGAGTCCGTCGCTGGCGTGGTGCTCGCCCGGCGGGCGAGGCCGCGCCGGGCGGCCAGCGGCTGGGCGGACTTCGACGACACCGTGCTGCGGGCGTTCGACGGGATCGACGTGCCGATCGTGACCGACGTCGACTTCGGGCACACCGAACCGATGCTGTCCCTGCCACTGGGCGCCGAGGTCCGGCTGGACACCGACCCATTGGCGATCACACTGAAGAGGCGAGAAGGTGCATAGATCCACGCTTCGACCGGGGAAAGGGCACCAAGACGCGATGTTGGCCCCGGAGCCGGCGGTGGTGCGCGACACCCAGCTCCGGCTGTTCCGGGACCTGACGGCCCGCGGCTGGGAGCGGCAGACGTCGGCCTTCGCGGTGCGCAGCCACGAGGCCGCGCGGAAGTGGCGCGACCAGCGGATTCCGGAGCATCTGCGCTACGGCAGCGTACGCACCGCGCACACCCTCACCGGCGAACGAGCCCTCACCCTGCGGTCCGTGGGGCTGGACTTCACCCTAGTCACCGGCCCGCGTCTGCAACGGGAAGGGCTCGACCAGCGGCTGTTCTCCCTCGGCTACGCCCTGGACGGCGACGAGGTGGAGCCGGAGGTCCTGCTGGCGGAGTCGTGGAGCCGCGCCCGCTCGACCGACGTCGACGGCTTCCTGGAGGTCGTCGACACGTTCTTCACGGACGTCGAGTGGGAGCTGCGGGCGCCCGACCGGACACTACGTCATTTCCGCGCGTGTGCTAAGGGGTTGCGCATTGCTCAGTGAAGCCTCGAAGCAGTTCCCGCCGTACCAGCGGCGTCTGGTCACCGCCGGCTACCTGAGCCGGTATCCGGTCTCGTCCGGGGTTCCGAGCCTGACCGGGGCCGGGCTGGAGCTGGGCGACCGCATCGTCGGACGGGTGCTGGACCACGCGGGGCGGCTGTGGCCGCTGGAGGTGCACGTCCATCCGCCGGTCCTGGCCGACCCCTGGACGCTGGAGTTCTCCTCGGCCATCTCCGACAACTTCGACTGCTTCCGGATGCCTGACGGCAGCGTGCTGTGGTACGACACCAACCCCGCCCACATCGACCATCTGCGCGGGCGCGTCCGGCGGGGCGAGGTCCCCGCCGCGGTCGCCTCGCCGGAGGGCACCTACCGGCCCGTGCCGAATCCGCGCCCGCTGGTGCGGGACGAGTTCATCTCGCCGGCGATCGGACTACACATCGCCGTCGAGGAGTCACGGGAGGACCAGACCTGGCAAGACATCGGCACGCTGCTGGCAGGTGTGGCCCGGGATGCCGGCGTCCCCCTGCTCCTGGTGGAGATGCCCGCGCCCGAGCACTACGCTAAGCGCTGCGTGGCCGCCCTGCTCAGCACCGCGCCGGGCCGCTGGGAACCATGGATGCTCGCCTACCGCCTGGGAGAGGTCTATGAGAAGTACCTGGACCTGCCGGGGCACGCGATCATGGAAGTCGGGATCTCCGAACGGGCCATGGCATTCGGCGCACAGGTGCAGCAGGGGCCAGCCGCGCAGTTCGCGAGTGCGGTGACGCCCACGCAGATCTTCACCGAGTCCCAGGACCCGGCGCTGGCGGACTTCCGCACCGCGCCGCCGCCGGACACCGACGCCCGGGCCCTCACCCGGACGGGCGCCGCTCCCGTCCTGCTGACCGCGGACGGCCGGAGCTATGCGCGGCTGTCGGACGGCTACCGCGTCCGCCGCCCGGTCGACCGGCCGATCCGGGAGATCCTCGAGCTGGTGGACGACGACTTCCGCAGGTCGCAGCAGGCGCGGCTGCACGAACTGCTGGAGGGGCAGCTGGTCCCCGCGGTCGGCGGCGGGACCGAGCTGCGGAGCCACGGACGTCTTGTCGTGATGCCGTGGCGCCCGCAGCCGGGCGTGCACCACTACGAAGGAGAGGAAGGTAGGCCGTGACGTCCACCAAGCTCCGTCCGCTCACCCACCGGGGGATGCGCCGGCTGCTGCTGTCCACCCTGGTCTCCGCCGCGGGCGACGCGTTCCTGCTTGTCGCCCTGCCGTTCGCGGTGCTGGAGATCTCCGACGCCCCGTCCGCGCTCGGCATCGTGCTCGCGGCGAACACCATCTCCCTGGTCGTCTTCATGCTGCCGGGCGGTCTGGTGGGCGACCGGCGGTCTCCGACCGCGACGCTGCTGCTGACGGATGTGGTCCGGGTGGGCACGCAGTCGGCCGCAGCGGCCCTGGTCCTGACCGGCACGACGAGCGTGTGGGCGCTGGCGGCCGTCTACGTCGTGCACGGTGCGGCCTCAGCGTTCCACTTTCCCACCTCGCGTGCCGTGATCACACAGCTGGTGCCGAAGGACGACGTGCAGTCCGCGACGGCCCTGTTGTCGATCGCGTACAGCACTGCGATGATCCTGGGGCCGCTCGCCGGAGGACTGGCCGTGGCCTGGTGGTCACCGGGCACGGCCATCGCCATCGACGCGCTGTCGTTCCTCCTGAGCGGGGTGCTGATCAGCGGGCTCGGGGTGGGCCGGCCGCTCTCCTCGTCCGGGTCCGGGGGGATGTGGAAGGAGGCGTTCGGCGGGTTCGCGCAGGTGCGGACGCGGCGGTGGCTGGCTCTCGGGCTCTGCCACGCGGCCCTGTTCCAGTGCTTTGCCGTGGCGCCCAACCAGGTGCTCGGGCCGCTGATCTCGCAGGCGGACTACGGCGGTTCCGGTGACTGGGCGCTGCTCCTGTCCGTGGCGTCGTGCGGCCATCTGGTCGGCGGGCTCACGGCGGTCAAGCTGATTCCCGCCCGTCCGCTCGCCGCCGTGTTCGTCTCGGCCACCCTGGCCGGGCCGGTCCTTGTCGCGCTCGGCGCGGCCGCCCCCTTCACCGTTCCCGTCGTCCTCATGGGCCTGTACGGCGTGGCCATCAGCTATGCGGACACGGTGTGGCACAGCGTGATCCAGCGCTGGCTCCCGGGCGAGTTCCTGGGCCGCGTGTTCGCCATCGACGGACTGATCTCGCTGGGGCTGCGGCCCGTCGCAATCACCTCCGTGGCCGCTGTGGGGTCGTGGTGGGGCGTGCACGAGGCGGCGCTCGTCGGCGGCGTCGCGACCGTGGCGCTCAGCGTCGTGCTGCTCGCCTTCCCGACCGCCCGGGGGCGTGGCGACGCCCAAGATTCCGACCAGCAGGTCCCAGCGGAAGTCCAGAAGGGTGCATAGACATGGCGCATGTGAAGAGTGTGGGCGGAAAGCTGCTTGTCACGGGTGACCAGCGGGTGTGCGCCCGGTGTGTCCTCCCCGAGTCGTTTCCCGGCATCGCCTTCGACGCGTCGGGAGTGTGCAGTTACTGCCGGGACGAGGGCGAACGGATCGACAACAGCAGGTCCGTGATCGACACGGCCCTGGGCAAGGCTGCCGGAGCGGAGTGGGCCGACCGGTCGTACGACTGCGTGCTGCTCTACAGCGGCGGCAAGGACAGTTCGTTGGCCCTGGTCTCCCTGGTACGGGAGCACGGACTGCGGGTCCTGGCCATGACGCTCGACAATGGCTTCCTCGCCCAGGCGACGACGCACAACATGCGCCGGGTCGTCGACGCCGTGGGCGCCGATCATCTGGTGTTCCGGCCGCACCGGGCGCTGATGAGCGGTGTCTACCGGACCGCCATGACCACGGAGATGGGCCCGGAGACCATCAAGTACTCGACCGCGGCCTGCGGTTCGTGCATCGGGCTGGTCTTCTCCGTCGGGATGCGGATCGCGTCGGCCCACCGGGTGCCCCTCCTGGCCGGCGGGTGGACGCCCGGCCAGATGACGACCTCCGCCTTCGTCCCGTCCTCCTTCCTGCGGGAGGTGGCGGACCGTAATCTCGACCCGGTGAAACTGGCCGACCCGCAACTCGGCCCCGGACTCGACCTGTGGACCAGGCCGACCAAGGACGAGCCTCTCGGTCTCATCAACCCGCTCTACGTGACCGACTACACCGAGGCGGGCGCGCTGGAGCAGCTGCGCGAGTTCGGCTGGGTCGCGCCGAAGGAGACCGATTC
>DATCQX010001096.1:0-4243 GCA_036569285.1 Streptomyces sp. | reverse complement strand
GAGAGAATCTGGACCTACGCGCCGGAGTCCGGCCGCGCCGAAGAGCAGGGGCTGACCGGCTACACCGTCGTCGCCACGGACGGCACCGTCGGCCGCGTCGAACGCGAAGCCGCACCCCAGGGCATGCGCCACCTCGTCGTCGAGACCGGCGTGTGGGTGTTCGGCCGCAGCGCGGTCGTTCCGGCGGGCACCGTCGCGGGCATCGACGACACCGGCCGGCGTGTCCTGCTGACGTGCACCCGCGAGGAGGTGAAGGCCGCGCCGCGCTTCCGCACCGACAGCGAGACCCGCGACCCCGCCTACCTCGCGACCGTGGGCGCCTACTACCTGAGGCTCACCGCGCGCGGCACCGCACCCGCCTGAGACACCAGGGGCCTCAGCGGAACACGTCGTCGGCGTCGTCCCAGCCGAGGGCGTCCGGCGGGCTGGAGCGGGGGATCGGGGCGCGGGCCTGGTACATGGCCTCGATCTCCGCCGCCCAGTGCGCCACGATCGCGTCCCGGCGCGGCTTCATCGACGGCGTCAGCAGCCCGCCCGCCTGGTCGAAGGGGCGCGGCAGGATCCGGAACACCCGGATCGACTCCGAGCGGGACACGGCACTGTTCGCGGCGGCGACCGCCCGGCCGATCTCCTCGCGCAGGGCGTTCTCCTCCCGCGCCTCACGGCTCGGCACGTCGCCCTGGAGCGCGAGCCGGGCCCGCCAGTGCGTCAGGAACTCCGGGTCGAGCGTGATCAGCGCGCCGACACAGGGCCGGTTGTCGCCGATCACGACCGCCTGGTGGACCAACGGGTGGACGCGCAGCCGCTGTTCGAGCAGCGCGGGCGAGACGCTCTTGCCGCTGGTCGTGACGATGACGTCCTTCTTGCGGCCGGTGATCGTCAGATAGCCGTCCGAGTCGAGGTGGCCCAGATCGCCCGTGGCCAGCCAGCCGCCGTGCAGCACCGCCCGGGTCGCCGCCTCGTCGCCCACGTACCCCTGGAACACCGAGGGTCCGCTCACCAGGATCTCCCCGTCGTCGGCGACACGGACGTCCGTGCCGGGCAGCGCCTGCCCGACCGTGCCCGACCTCTCGCGGCCCAGCGGCTGCACGGTGATGCCGCCCCCCGTCTCGGTGAGGCCGTAGCCGTCGCTTACGTGGATGCCGATGCCCTCGTAGAACAGCGACAGGTCGCGGTGCAGGGCCGAGCCGCCCGAGGAGGCACGCCGGACACGTCCGCCGAGCGTGCCGCGCAGCTTGCGGTAGACGGTCCGCTCGAAGACGGCGTGCTGCATCCGCAGGTCCAGAGCGGGGCCCGAACCCCGGCCGAGGCGCTGGCGCTCCACGGACCTCGCGAACTCCCGCGCCGTCTGCGCCGCCCGCTCGAACAGCCCCCCGTGCCCGCTGCGCTGGGCGGCCAGCAGGAACCCCTTGTAGATCTTCTCGAACACCGACGGCACCGCGTACAGGTACGTCGGCCGGAACGTGCGCAGCGCCGCCGTGAGCGCCGCCTCGCTCATGTCCGGCTCGTGCCCCATCAGGATGCCGCCGCGGATGCACAGCCCCTGGATCATCAGCCCGTACACGTGTGAGAACGGCAGGAACGCGAGCACCGCGGGCCGCTGTCCGGGCGGGGCGGCCGTGTGGCCCCACCCGGCGAGCAGGGTGTCGCAGGGGTTCGCCAGGCCCTGGTGGCTGAGCGCGCAGCCCAGCGGACGGCCCGTGGTGCCGGAGGTGTAGACGACCGCGGCGGTCGAGTCGGGGAACACGATCCGGCGCAGCGACTCCACCGTCGTCACCGGCACCGACTCGCCCAGCGCCACGAGCCGGTCCAGGGCGCCCGCGTCCAGCTCCCAGACGTGGCGCAGCCAGTCGAGCCCCGCGCACACCGAACCGACCGTCATCACGGTCGCCTCGTCCTCCACGACCACCCCGACACAGCCGGAGTCCCGCAGGATCCACTCGACCTGGTCCCGCGACGACGTCGGGTACACCGGCACGATCTCCGCGCCCACCGTCCACAGCGCGTAGCTGACGACCGTCCACTCGTAGCGGGTGCGCGCCATCACCGCGATCCGGTGACCCGGCGAGATCCCCGACGCGACGAACCCCCGCGCCAGCGCCACGACCTCGTCCCGCAGCGCCGCCGCGCTCACCTCGTCCCACGCCTCGGGGTCCACCGCCGAGCGCCGCGCCAGCACCGGGTGGTCGGGGGTGCGCTGCGCGGCGTCGAAGACGCTGTCGGCGAGCCCTCCGGTCAGCGGGGACACGTGGCGCATGCGCTGGCTCCTGGCGTGTACGGGGAGTGAAGGCCCAGGCCGAAACGGTTGCCGGGGTGCCCGAATCTAGCCCAGCGGCAGGCCCTTGTGGCCACGAACGGGCAAGTATTCGACACCGATCGACAACGTCGTCACCACTTTTTGCACGAGGTGTTCGCATCTGGCATAAGCGCGCGGATCGCGGGTACGCGAGGTGCTCGTGTTGCACGAACGGAGCAACGCGCTCACCGTGGAAGTGACGCTCGGAGCACGCTCGGTGAGGAGCCAACGACGATGAAGACCGCCGCTCCCCGCACCTGTCACCTCGACGTCGACGTCAGCCCGCAGCGGGCCGGACAGGTCCGGCGCATCCTCGCCGCACATCTGCGGCACTGGGGTCTTGAGGCGCTGGTGGAACCCGTCGGAGAGGGCGCCGAGCTGCTGCTCAACGCCATCGACCGGCACGCCGTCGACAAACGCGCGGCGATCGAGATGTGGTGGAACGGCCACCACCTCATCACCGCCGTCGCCGAACACGACCCCGACCTGCGCCCCGACCACGACCTGCGCGCCTGCCTCACCCGCCTCGCCGCCACCAGCGACGGCTGGGGCTGCTGCGCCACCACCGGCGGCGCGAAGGTCATCTGGTTCACCCAGCGCGCCCGCACCGGCCGCCACGCCCCGCTGATCCCCGCGGCGCCGCTGCCGTGCCTGCGGACGAGCCTCGACCTGCCGAGGACGATGCCGGTCGCCGCGTAGAGACTCCGGGCGGGACGGCCGTCTCAGTCCCCGCGTTCCGTCACCGTGAACTGCGCCCCCTCCGGGTCCCGCAGCACCACGTCCTGCGCCGACTTGGTCAGCACACTCCCGCCGTGCATCTCGGCGGCGCGGGCGCAGGCGGCGACGTCCGGGGCGGTGAAGTGGACCTGCCAGTGGGGGCGGACGGTGGGGTCGGGGGCGGCCTCCAGGGCGCCGGAGCCGATGCGGGCGACCGCCGCGCCCCGGCTGCGCAGGACGACCTCGCCGTCCTCGTAGTGCACCTCGCAGCTGCCCGGCAGATCCGAGGCCCAGTCCAGGACCTCGCCGTAGAAGATCGCCGAGGCGAAGGCGTCCCGGGTGTGGAGGCGGACCAGCACGGGAGCGGAGCGGCGCCACAGGTCCCAGTCGCCGAACAGCTCGCCCTCCCAGATCCCGAACGCGGCCCCGTCCCGGTCGGCCAGCAGCGCCGCCCGCCCCGGCGGCAGGGCGACCGGCCCCACCGCGACGGTGCCCCCGCGCTCCCGGACCCGGCCCACCGCCTCGTCCGCGCCGATCACCGCGAAGTACGGCGTCCACGCCACCGCCATCTGCCACATCGCCGCGACCCCCGCGACCCCGGCCACCGGGACACCGTCCGCCGAGGCGACCCGGAAGTGGTCGCCCAGGGAACCCTGGCGCCACTCCCAGCCGAAGACGGCCCCGTAGAACTCCTGGGTGGCCGCCAGGTCACGGGTGGTGAGGCTGACCCAGCAGGGCGCTCCGAACACGGAGCGGGTGGTGACGACGTCGGGACGGTTGTTCATGAGTGCTCGCGTCCTGCTCTGCTCTGTCCGGCGTGGGCGTGACCAGTGTCGGCCGCACAGAGCGCGGACCGCCTCTTGACTCACCCTTGAGGCTGTTACCTCTGCTAAAGAGATAATCTGGTCGTATGGACGACGAGACGTTTCCGCAGGAACTCGCCGACGCGATCGTCGGGGTCCAGCGGCTCCTGCGCCGACGGCTGCGCGCCGGCCTCACCGTGCCCCGGCTGCGCGGCGGCGAGGCCGAACTGCTCAGACTCGTCGACGCCCGCCCCGGCATCGGCGTCTCCGAGGCCGCCAAGGAGCTGATGCTCGCCGGGAACTCCGTGTCGACCCTGGTCAACCGGCTCGTCACCGAGGGCTACCTGATCCGCGAGACCGACCCCGCCGACCGCCGCGCCGCACGCCTGCACCTCACCGATGCCGCCCGCACCCGGCTGGACGACTG
>DATCQX010001095.1:0-2272 GCA_036569285.1 Streptomyces sp. | reverse complement strand
GTGCGGGTTCGTTGTGGTTGTTCGCGCAGTTCCCCGCGCCCCTAAAAGATGTGGTGACGGTCGGAGGTTGGCTGCGGGCTCGTTGTGGCTGGTCGCGCCCACGCGGCGGAGCCGCAGATCAGACACAGCCCCGCGCCCCTGAAAGATGTGGTGGCGGTCAGAGGTTGGGGGCGGGCTCGGTGGGGTTGTCTCGTCCCGGTCCCTGAAAGACCTGCTGCCCGCCAAGATCCACTGAAGCCTCGTTGGAGTTGGGTGCGCCCCTTTCGGGGCGCTTCGTCATGTCAGTCGAGCAGGGGGAGGGGCTCCCACTGGTGGCCCTCCCAGAGGCGCCTCGCCGCTTCCTCTGGGTAGGGCTTGGCCTCGGTGGGGGTGGCCAGGACTTGGGTGAGGCGGTGTTCCAGGTCGTAGGGGGGCCAGCCCGGGGTGCCTGTGCGGGCGAAGGAGGTCCAGGATTGCTGGAAGTGGGTCGTCAGGGTCAGGGCTTCGGTGGGGATTTCGGCGTTGGGGAAGAGGAGGACGGCGAGGTCGGCGAGGTAGGTGCCGAAGAGGAGGGGGATGTCGAGGCCGTGGCAGCCGCGTAGGGCGCCGTCGAGGCCGGGGGGTGTCCAGTCGAGTTCGTAGAGGTGGGCCCGGCCGCCCGCCTTGAGCTGGGCTTCCGCGAGATGGAGGGACGGCATCGCGAAGAGCCAGTCCGACTGGACGCGCTCGAAGAGGTCCTGGGCGGTGGCGTCGGGGAAAGCCTCACGGTAGGCGCGCTCGCCGGGTTCGCCGCCGCCGGGGGCGTACGTGCGGAGGGCGGTGGTCGCCTGGTCGTCCGTGATGCGGCCCAGGAGGCCTCCCAGGACGGTGAAGAGGCGGTACTCCTGGGAGTTGTGGCCGATCAGGAGGTCGATGTCGCGGGCCTCGCCCGCCGATACCGCCTGCCAGGGGGTGGCGGGGAGGATCTCGCCGTCCACCACCGGGGAGTAGGGGACGTCGAGGGTGACCTGGCCCCAGCGGGGGTTCGTCGGCATCTTGGCTGCGAGGGCCTCGCGGACCTCCGTGAGTTTCCTGGGGGCGATCGTCGCGAGGTCGGACGCGGTCGGGCGTACGCCCGCTTCCGACGCGATCGTCTCCGCGATGTCCCTCGCCAGGGGGACGGAGAAGTATGTGCCGGGGAGGCTCTGGGTGATGGCTCGGTGGAAGAGGCCCTTGGCGGACGGCATGGCCAGGAGAGCGGCGATCGTGCCGGCGCCGGAGGATTCGCCGAACACCGTGACGTTTCCGGGGTCGCCGCCGAAGGCCGTGATGTTGTCGCGGATCCACTTCAGGGCGGCCAGTTGGTCGAGGAGGCCTCGGTTGGCGGGGGCGCCGTCGATGTGGAGGAAGCCTTCGATGCCTGTGCGGAAGTTGAAGGTGACGACCACGATGTCGCCGTTGCGGGAGAGGTGTTGGGCGTCGTAGCCGGGACTGCCGGAGTAGCCCACGCGGTAGGCGCCGCCGTAGAACCAGACCATCACCGCGCGGGGGGTGGGGGGCGTTGGGTCGGGGGTCCAGACGTTCACCGTCAGCCAGTTGTCGTCGTCAGGTGTGGGGGTGGTTTCGCTGCGGCCCTGGAGGCCGGCCTCCTGTGGGGGTGGGGGGCCGAACTCGTACGCGTCCCGTGTGGCCGTCCAGGGGGTTGGGGGTTGGGGGGACTGGAAGCGGGCGGGGCCGGTCGGGGGTGCGGCGAAGGGGATGCCGCGGAACACCGTCAGCGTGCCCTCTTTCCTGCCGCGGACCGGACCCGACGTCGTACGGACGATCGCCTCGGACTCTTCCGTCGTCATCACTCGCTCCTCACGTCTTCCGCTGCCTGCTTCTGATCCGCCCAACGGACCGCCTCGAACAAAGGTGCCCATCCGGCGGAGATCGGGCCGGAGTTCACTCGTGTGAGTGACGAAGCGGGGCTCCACGAAGGGCTCCGCCGGCGACACCGGGCCCCTCACCAGCGCGTTCCCAGCGTTCCGCCCAGCTCCGGTCCTTTGACGACCGATGCGCCTCACGCCGTCCGCCTTCTCGACGGAATTGCCGGGGACGACGGGGTAGGCCGAGTTGTGGATGGGTGCGGGTCGGTGCGGCTGAGGTGCGCTCGGGTGCGGGTCCGGTGGGGGCGGTGGCGTCCCTTGAAGTGGTGTAGCGGGGCCGTGTCCCGGAACGCGCGGGTGTCTGCCCGGGGCGTGCATCCGCTGGCGGGGCGTGCTCCCTGAACAAGGGCAGGCCATCGCGCAAGTCTCCTTGGTGAACGGGCAGT
>DATCQX010001094.1:0-22246 GCA_036569285.1 Streptomyces sp. | reverse complement strand
CCGGCCGGTTCCGCGTCAACTGCACCAACGTCCACTTCGGGGGCGGCACGTACATCGCGTTCACCCTCGCGCTCGTCTGGGAGCCGCCGCCCCCGGAGAAGGACCCCGCCCTCCAGCAGTACCTCGCCGAACTCGCCGTCTACGAACACGAGGCGGCCAAGGTGCAGCGCGCGGCGTACGCGCAGGCGGTGCACGACCGGCTCGACCTGGTCTCCAAGGTCCGCCCGCGCGACCCCGAGGACCTCCGCGAGGAGGAACGGCACAGCGTGTTCTCCGACCTGATCGGCCAACTCGACCTCTTCTCCGGTCTGGACGAGAAAAGGCACCTGGCGGCCGAGCTGATCCGCGGGATGTTCGACGTCGACCAGATGCTGTACTTCGTCGAACCGGACTACTGGCGCCCGGCGCCCACCACGTCCGGCGAGCCGGGCGCCGACGCGCTGGGCCGCTACCCGGTGCCCCCGCACGACTGGGACGCCACGTCCGGCGACGCCGTGGGCGGCGCCACGGTCACCAGCCGCTACAGCCACACCGGCGCGGTCAACCCGCCGGGCGCCACCACCGCGACACCCGCGGACAAGCTGGAGTACCGGGTCGACTACCTGATCACCGAGAACACCCCGCCTGCCCCCACCGGCAGTTCCCTCGGCTGGCTGATCCAGGCCGACGGCGACGAGCGGCGCAACGAGTTCCTCAACGCCTCCTGGGTCAAGGCCGTGCTGCCGGTCCGTCCGGGCCATGAACTCGACGCCCTGGGCTGGCTGTCCAGCGCCCACGTCGAAGGGGACGTGGCCCTCGACAAGGAGTACGCGTGGCAGACCGGCGACCCGGCCGACTGGCGGGGCAAGTCGATCGGCTGGGTCCTCCAGGCGCTCGCCGCCGAACTCCAGGCCCGCAACACCGACATCACCCGCACGCTCGCCGCCGAGAAGGTCTTCGAGACTGGCTTCGACCCCTTGGACGGCGGTTTCCGTCCCGCCGACCCGTACCAGATCTTCGACCAGTGGACCGAAGTCCTCCCCACCGACCAGGTGGTGGCCGTCGAGGTCACCTACGACCCCAGGACGGGGCGGCAGTTGTGACGACCGCCGTCCGGGAGCCGTCGTGCGGCTGACCGTCGTCAACGCCAACCCCGCCGTGCCGCTGTGGACGCACTTCCTGCTGCGGACGTGGACGGCCACGGTGGAGACCCGAGCCCAGGGCGCCGGCGCGGGCCGCCCCGAGCCGGTGACCGTGGGGCCCTCGGGGTTCACGGTCGACCTCGCCCCCGACACCGCCTGGCTGCGCCTGGTGATCGCCGCGAGCGTCGACGTGGACCGCACGACGTACCCGCTGCTCCGCATCCAGCAGGAGTTCAGGGTCACCCCGGACGGCGGGCTCGTCCCGCTCGGCTGGCGCAAGGGCCCGGCGTACGACCCCCTCGGCCGCCCGAAGGGGATCCCGGCACTGCACCCGCTGCTGAACGTCATCGGCTCCACGGTCGGCCTGGACGTGCGGTTCGTCGACATCACCGACCTCTACAACGCCCTGCACGGCCACTCCGCCTGGGCGCGGTGCATGAACCTGCTGCGCGGCACCGACCGGACGATCCGGGCCCTGGCGAGCCTCGGCGGCCACCCGCTGGTCTGGTACGCCGTCCTGCCCGCCAGCATCTACCGGATGCCCCGGATCAAACCGGCCGTCATGATCATGCCGGCCGACTACGGCGCGATCTACTACGAGAACAGCCTGGCCGGGCTGCGGTCCTCGCTGCACGGAGTCTCCGTCGTCACCGAGGACAACAACCTCCAGTCGGGCCTCGAAATCCTGGCGAGGCTCCTCACCGAGCCCCTGACGGACGACCGGTACGAGCAACTCCTCGGCCCCTACATCCAGTTGCGGGGAACGTTCCGCGGCGATCCGGCCGCCCTGCCCGGACCCCTGCACCACTTCCGGAACGTGCTCGCGTATCTCCCCGGCAAGGAACTGGTGCCTCAGTACTGGGACGTCCCGCTCGGCTTCGAGCGGGCGATCCACGACGAGAAGTACGCGCTGCTGGTGCCGCTGATGAACGGCGGTGAGGGCGGTGTCCTGATCCGGCCGGGGCTCGACGACCTGACGGCGGGCGCCCTCAGGACCGTCTACACCCACGGCAGCGCGCTGGAGGCCGACAGCCTCGCCGCCGACAAGCCCGTGGTGATGGCCTTCAGCCAGTCGGGCGGCAACGCCTTCACCAGCGCCGGCAACAACCTCAAGGGGATCGGTGGCCTGGTGCTGTTCGAGACCGTCTACACCAACGAGTATCCGCGCGACGCGACGAACCGTCGGCTGATGCTGGGCAAGGACGTCATCCCCAAGCTCCTCAAGGAGAACGTCAAGGTCGTCGTGATCGGCCGCTGGCGCGACCGGCCGCGCGACTTCCTGCCCGACGGCAAGCTCCTGCCGGGCATCACGGTCTTCCCCGACGCCGTGAACTACCACCTCCTCGACTATCCGCTGCCTCCCGACGGCAAGCTCAGCTCGGCGCACCCGGTCGTCGCGCTGCGCTACTCACGCCTGGTGGACGGCAAGCACGACAGGGCTGTGGACCTGATCCTCGGATCGGAGGACCCCGCCCACATCGACGACCCCACCGCGCAGAGCGAAGCGGCCGTCGAGGCGTCGATCGCCGCCTACCGGAAGGCCGGACTCAGCGACGAATCCATCGTGCGCCGCGTGTTCTCCATGAAGTACCTGCCGGACAAGAGCGGCGCCTACTACGCGCACAACCTCATCCTGGCGGGCGGCCAGCACCTGGACACGAGGACGAGAACCTACCGGGGGTTCATCCATGAGGCACTGAGGCTGCTCGGGCACTGACGCGGACGTCGTGAACTCCCGGGAACTCGGCGGCACTTCGCCCCGACTACTGGGACGACACCGAAAGCCCGCCCCCCAAGGAGCATCCATGCCGATCCCTCGGCCGGCCGCCGTGGCCCTGGCCGCAGCCGTGAGCCTGTGTCTGAGTACCGCAGGATGCGGAAACTCCGCGTCCGGCGGCGAGGAGACAGACGCGAAGCCCGCCGCCGGTTACCCGGTCACCCTCGACAACTGCGGTCAGCGGGAGACCTTCACCGAAGCACCCCGCAGAGTCGTCGTCATGAACGGCGCCTCAGCGGCCGAGGTCTCCACGCTGCTCGCCCTCGGCGTGCAGGACAGTATCGTCGCCAACCAGCAGGGTTACGGCATGTCGGAGGAGCCGGGCCGGGCCGCCGCGATCGAGAAGCTGCCGACCGGGGACGTGAAGCCCAACGAGGCGTACGACATTCCGCGGGAGGCCATGTTCGGTCTGCGCCCCGATCTCGTGCTGTCCCTCACGAGCTACGGCTTCGACGAGAAGAACGGCTTCGCGACCCGGGAGCAGTTGAAGGGGATCGGCGCGCACAGCTACATCTCCCCGCAGGGCTGTGACGACGACCCGTCGAAGATGACCGTCGCCGACAGCTACCGGCTCCTGCGGGACATGGGCAAGGTGTTCGGCGTCGGCGACAGGGCCGAGCAGCTCGTCGCCGCCTCGGAGAAGAACATCGCGGCCGTCGCGGAGAAGGTCCGGGGCAAGGAGCGGCCGAAAGTCATGGTGCTGATGTCCAACATGGTCATGGGCGGCAACGACTTCAGCTCCGTCTTCGCGAACGGCATCGTCAGCGACATCCTCGCCAAGGCCGGCGCGGACAACGCCTTCGCGGGCTCCTCCCGGACCACCTTCGCCGATCTCAGCAAGGAGAAGGTGGCCGCCTCCGACGTCGACGCGGTGGTCGTCGTCGCCTACAACGACCCGAACCCGGCGGCCTACGCCGAGAAACTGCTCAAGGAGTTCCCCCAGTGGCCGGCCGCCAGGACCAGGACGTACGTGACGCTGTCCGACTCGATGTACCTCGGCCCGAGCAACGACCTGGCGGTCGAGAAGATCGCCAGGGCCCTGCACCCCGACGCCTTCTGAACCGGGTCGCGTTCACGCTGCTGCCGCTCGCACTGGTCGCGGCGATGACCGTGGCGATCAGCGTCGGCGCGGTCACCGTCCCGCTCGGCGAGGTGTGGGCGATCGTCTGGCACCACGTCACCGGTGCGGGCACGGCGTCCTCGGACCCGGCGACCGACCAGATCGTGTGGAACTTCCGCACCCCGCGCGTCGTCCTCGCGGCCCTCGTCGGCGCCGGGCTCGCCGTGTCGGGGACGGTCCTCCAGACGGTCGTCTCCAACCCGCTGGCCGACCCCATCGTCCTCGGCTTCTCCTACGGCGCCACCCTCGGGGCCGTCCTCGTGATCACGCTGGGCGGCGGGGCCGTGCTCGCCGGGCTCGGGGTGTCGGCGGCGGCGTTCGGCGGGGCGCTGGTGGCGGGGGCGCTGGTGTTCGCGCTGGGGCGGCGCCGGGGGCGGCTCGCGCCGACGCGGCTGGTGCTCGCCGGTGTCGCCGTGGGGTACGTGTTCCTCTCCGCGACCAGTTACGTCCAGCTCCAGGCCACGCCGACCGAACTGCGGACGGTCATGTTCTGGATGCTGGGCAGCGTGGCCGGCGCGACGTGGGAGCAGGTGCCGACGGTCACCGTCGTCGTCCTCGCGACGACCGCCCTGCTCAGCCTCTTCGGGCGGCGCCTGAACGCCCTGCTGGCCGGGGACGAGTCCGCCACCGCGCTCGGCGTCGACGTCAACCGGCTGCGCGCCGTCCTGCTCGTGCTGAGCGCGCTGCTCACCGGAACCGTCATCGCCGTCGCCGGGAGCATCGGCTTCGTCGGCCTGATGATCCCGCACCTGGTGCGCCTCACCGTCGGCGCCGACCACCGCAGGCTGCTGCCGCTGACGGCCCTGCTCGGCGCGCTGTACCTGGTCCTCGTCGACCTGCTGTCCCGCACCCTCGACCGCCCCAACGAGATGCCGCTGGGGATCCTCACCGCGCTCCTCGGAGCCCCCTTCTTCCTGTGGCTGCTGCGCCGCGACAAGGGCCTGGACTCGTGAAACTGACCGTCGACCACCTCCACGTCACCCTCGACGGCAACCCCGTCCTGCGCGACGTGAGCCTCGAAGCGCGCAAGGGCGACATCGTCGGCCTCGTCGGCCCCAACGGCAGCGGGAAATCCACCCTGCTGCGCACCGTCTACCGCTCCCTGCGCCCGGCGCACGGGGTCGTCCGCGTGGGCGAGGACGACGTGTGGGCGCTGTCCCCGCGCGCCGCGGCGCGCCGTACCGCCGCCGTCCTCCAGGACTCCGGCGGCAACACCACCGGCCTCACCGTCGCCGAGATCGTCGCCCTCGGCCGCTCACCCCACCACGGCCTGTTCGGCCGCGACAACGACGGGGACGACCGTGCCGTGGCCGTCGCCATCGATCGCTGCGGCGTGCGGCCCCTCGCCGGGCGGGACTACGCCTCGCTGTCCGGCGGGGAACGCCAACGGGTGCTGCTGGCAAGGGCGTTGACGCAGGAGCCGGAGCTGCTCGTCCTCGACGAACTCACCAACCACCTCGACATCCGGGCGCGCTTCGAACTCCTCGAACTGGTCCGCGCCACCGGTGTCACGACCCTCGCGGTGCTGCACGACCTCGACCTGGCGGCACGGCTGTGCGATCACCTCGTCGTCCTGCACGAGGGGCGTGTGGTGGCGGCCGGGTCCGTCCTCGACGTCCTCACGCCCGACGTCCTCGCCGGGGTGTTCGGCGTGCGGGCGCACACCGAGCTGCACGCGGACGGTGTCGTCCGGATCGTCTACGCGGCGCGGCCGTTGTGCGGCTGACGTGGTCGAAGCGCTTCGACGAAAAGACCCGCTTGTGAAAGGAATATGTGTTCCTGTGCCGAGTATTGCTGCTCAGGCGGTCCGCCATTAGCGTCCGCTGACGCAAGCGCTTCGACAGTGCTTGCCGAGCCGCACATCGCCGTCCTTGGAGGGACACATGAGATGGCAAGCCTTCAAAGTCGCCGTGACCGGCGCCGTGATCGCCGGGTTCCTGAGCCTCGCGGCACCGGCGCAGGCCGCGGTGTACAGCACCTGTGACCAGTGGGGGCAGTACACCCAGGGCACCTGGGCGGTCTACAACGACGTCTGGGGCGAGAACCACGGACCGCAGTGCCTGACCGTCGACAGCATCAAGTCCTGGTACGTCGACGCCAGCCACTCCGGCGGCGGGGTCAAGTCCTACCCCAACACCGGCGTCCGGCCCCAGACTCCGCTGGCGCAGCTGAACTCGGCGGGCTTCTGGTACAACACGTCGTCGGCGCCCGTCGCCGGCGGTGACTGGTGGAACTGGACGAGCGACCTCTGGTCGACCGGCAACCAGGACGAGATCATGGTCTTCACCAGCTGGTCCGGATCGACGGCGGGCGGCTGGGGGCGGCAGATCGCGTCCAACGTGACCATCGGCGGCGTCCTGTACGCCTCGGTCTGGCAGGCCGACCCCGGCTGGAACGTCCTCCAGCTCATCCCCGCCCGGCAGACCGCCACCGGCACCATCGACGCGTCGGCCGTCTGGCGGTGGGCCGCCTCTCAGAACCTCCTGCGCAACACCACCTTCGACACGATGCAGTTCGGCATCGAGATCACGTCCACCAGCGGCGTGCAGAAGCGGTACGCGCTGAACTCCTACAGCGCCTGGTGGAGCAACACCTCCGGCGGCGGATCGAGCATCTGACAGCGGTACACCCTCCCGCCGGGTCCCGGACGCCGGGGCCCGGCGGGAGGCTCACCCCGGGGGAAGGGTGTCGAGGACGGCGGACGCCATGAGCTGGGCCGGGGTCTGCGTGCGGGCGGCGATGTGGTGGAAGGTGGCCTTCGCGCGCCGGGCCGGCCAGTCGGCGGGGAGGCAGGGGGCGGGGAGGCGGGGGTCGGAGCGGATGAGGCCGAGCCATTCGCTGACGAGGCGGAGGCGGACGGCGATGGCGTCCGAGGCGTGCCAGTCGCTGGTGGACCAGCGGTGCGTGAACGAGGTGTAGCGGGCGGCTAAGGAGTCCAGGTCCCACGTGTCGCTGACCATCAGGCGGATGTCGGTGGAGCGGTCGGCGCGGGCGTGGAAGACCTTCACGTGCGCGGAGAGGTCGAGTTCGTCGATCACGGCGGTGAGGTCCACGTGGCCGGGCGCGATCCACAGGCCGTTGTAGAGGGGGCCGAACCCGAGCCAGCTCAGCCGTGAGCGCAGGTCGTGGCGCTGGCTGTGCCGGGAGTCGGGCAGGGAGAAGCCCAGCAGCGTCCAGGTGCCGTCCCAGTCCTCGTTGACCGCGCTGGTGCGCCAGATGCGGCGCTCGCCGTCGCGGAGGATGTCGGTGGCGAGCGGGGTGAGCCCGAAGTACACGCGCCGGCCGTTCCTGCGGCGCGTGAGGAGATCGCGGTTGACCATGCGGCTGAGCGTGGAGCGGACCGCCTGCTCGCCCACTCCGGCCCGGGCGAGGATGTCGATGATGCTGCCGGAGTAGACGTGAACGGGCCCCTCGCCGAGGACGTGGTTGCCGAAGAAGGTGAGCAGGAGCGACTGCGGGCGCACCGGCGAGGCGGGAGGGTCGAGCAGTCGGTCGGGCCCGGCGTTCACGGTCATCCGTCTTTCCTTCGTCGCAGGCACTGACACGGCGAAGTTAGGTGTGTACATTGCGGTCGTCAAGATAGTGCACAACATGCTCTTGCTCGTCCCCCCACCTCTCTCCCCGTGCGGCAGCGCGTTCGGTCCCGTTCATGCTCAAGGAGGAGCACATGCACAGGCGTATGGTCGGCCCCGCTCTGATCGCGTTGTCCGTCACCGTCCTCGCCGGATGCGGTTCGTCGGACTCCGGCGACACCGCAGGCGATTCCGCAGGCAAGACCACGGAGGTGACCGTCGGTGTCATCCCCATCGTCGACGTGGCGCCCCTCTACCTCGGCCAGAAGCAGGGCCTCTTCGAGAAGCGCGGCATCCGCCTCAAGATGGTCACCGCACAAGGCGGCGCCGCGATCATCCCCGGCGTCGTGAGCGGCCAGTTCCAGTTCGGCTTCAGCAACACCACCTCCCTCATGCTCGCCCAGAGCAAGGGCGTCCCCGTCAAGGCCGTCGCCAACGGCGCCGCCTCCAACGGCAAGGTGGGCGCCGACGTCACCGCCGTCCTCGTGAAGAAGGACAGCCCCGTCAAGACGGCCAAGGACCTCGCCGGACGCACCGTCGCCGTCAACACCCTCCAGAACATCGGCGACACGACCGTCCGCGAGACGGTGCGCCTGGCCGGGGGAGACCCCAAGAAGGTCAAGTTCGTCGAGATCCCCTTCGACCAGATGCCGGCCGCGCTGGACGAGGGCAGAGTGGACGCCGCCTGGATGGGGGAGCCCTCCCAGACCATCGCCAAGGACAAGGGGGCCCGCGTCGTCGCCTCCCCCTTCGCCGAGACCGACCCCGCGCTCACCGTCGCCGCGTACTTCACCTCGGCGAAGATCGCCCAGCAGAACCCCGCCCTCGTCAAGAAGTTCACCGAGGCCATGAACGAGTCCCTGGCGTACGCGTCCGCCCACCCGGACGACGCGCGCCAGATCCTCACCACCTACACCAAGATCAGCGGTGACGTCCTCGACAAGCTGATCCTGCCGAGCTGGCCGCCCGCCATGAACCGCGCCTCCCTGGACAAGCTGGCCCAACTGGGCGTCCAGGACGGCGTGTTCGGCGGCAAGAAGCCGGACGTCGGAGCGCTGTTCTCATGACCCTCACGGACGTCAAGAGCCCCACGGCGACGGCCGTACGGCGCCTGCCCCTCCCCGGCCCGGCCGTCCTGCGCGGGCTGGCCGGGCTGGCCGGACTGGTCGTCGTGCTGGAGACGCTGCCCCGCACCCCGCTCGTCTCCTCCGACTACCTGCCCCCGGCCTCCACGACGGCCCGCGCCTTCTGGGACCTGCTGGGCGAGAACACCTTCTGGTCGGCGCTCGGCGACACCTTGACAGGTTGGGGCATCGGCCTCGCCATCGCGGTCGTCGCCGGGGCGGTCGCCGGTGTCGTCATCGGATCGGTGCCCCTGCTGCGCGCGGCCACCGCCTCCACCATCGAGTTCCTGCGGCCCATCCCCTCCGTCGCCCTGATCCCCGTCGCGGTCCTGCTGTACGGCACCGACCTGCGCTCGAAGCTGCTCCTGGTGGTGTACGCGTCGTTCTGGCAGATGCTCGTCCAGGTGCTCGCGGGCCTGCACGACGTGGATCCGGTCGCCCAGGACACCGCCCGCAGCTACCGGCTCAGCGCCTGGGAGCGGGTCCGCTTCCTCCTGTGGCCGACGGCCCTGCCGTACGTGATGACCGGCGTGCGGCTGTCCGCGACCGTCGCGCTCGTCCTCTCCGTCACCGCCGAACTCGTCATCGGCTCACCCGGCCTCGGCCAGGAGCTGGCCGTCGCCCAGACCTCCGGGGCCGTGCCCACGGTGTACGCCCTGGTGCTGACGACCGGTCTGGTCGGTGTCGCCGTCAACCTGGCCGCGCGGGCGGTCGAACGCCGGGTCCTGCACTGGCACCAGTCCCAGCGGTCCGGGAGGTAGAGGTACATGTCCGTTCGCAGCGTCGTCCGCAGTGTCCTGCTCGCCGTCACCCTGCCCGCCGTGCTGTTCGCCGTCTGGTGGTTCGCCAGCGCCGGCAGCACCGACTTCTACCTGCCGCCGCTCTCCACGATCCTCGACAAGTTCGGTGAGGTGTGGACGCTCGACCGGCTGAAGTCCGACGTGCTGCCCAGCCTGCTGCGGCTGACGGCCGGATACCTGCTCGCCGCGGCCGTCGGCGTCGCGCTCGGCCTCGCCGTCGGCGCGAGCCGGGTGCTGCGCGAGGTGCTGGAGCCGGTCCTCGAACTCTTCCGCGCGATACCGCCGCCCGTGCTCGTCCCCGTGATCATGCTGTTCGCGGGCATCGGCGACACCATGAAGATCGTCGTGGTGGCGAGCGGCTGCGTCTGGCCGATCCTCCTCAACACCGTCGAGGGGGTCCGCGCCGTCGACGAGGTCCTCGACGACACCTGCCGCTCCTACGGGATCACCGGGCCGTCCCGGCTGTGGCACCTCGTGCTGCGCTCCGCGAGCCCGCAGATCCTCACCGGCATGCGGCAGGCCCTGTCCATCGGCATCATCCTGATGGTCATCAGCGAGATGTTCGCCTCCAGCAACGGCCTCGGCTTCACGATCGTGCAGTTCCAGCGGTCGTTCGCCATCCCCGAGATGTGGAGCGGCGTCCTGCTGCTCGGCCTGCTCGGCTTCCTGCTGTCCCAGCTCTTCCGGTTCGTGGAGAACCGGGCCCTGGCCTGGTACCACGGTGCGCGCCGTGCCCAGCGCGACTCCTGACGACCGACCGGCTCCCCGGAGGTACCCCCATGTCCTTGCTCGACATCCGGAACTTGCAGAAGACCTACACCGGACACGGCCGCACGGTCGAGGCGCTGCGCGACGTCACCTTCTCCCTCGACCCCGGCGAACTGGTCTGCCTGGTGGGGCCGTCCGGCTGCGGGAAGACCACCCTGCTCAAGTGCGTCTCCGGGCTGCTCGACCCGACGGGCGGCGAAGTACGCCTCCAGGGCAGGCCGATCGCCGGCCCGCCGCCGGGCATGGCCGTCGTCTTCCAGGAGTACGGGCGCTCCCTGTTCGCGTGGATGACCGTCCGGGAGAACGTCGAACTGCCGCTGCGCCGCAAGAAGCTCGGCAAGGCGCGCCAGGCGGAGCTGGTGGACCACGCGCTGGACGTCGTCGGTCTCGCCGACGCCCACAGCGCCTACCCCTGGCAGCTCTCCGGCGGTATGCAGCAGCGCGTCGCCATCGCCCGCGCCGTCGCCTACGAGCCCGAAGTGCTGCTGATGGACGAGCCGTTCGCCGCCGTCGACGCCCAGACCCGCGCCGACCTGGAGGACCTCGTGCGGCGGCTGTGGCGCGAACTCGGCGTCACCGTGCTGTTCGTGACGCACGACATCGACGAGGCCGTCTACCTCGGGCAGCGGACGATCGTCCTGTCGAAGTCACCGACGGTGGTGAAGGAGGTGCTGAGCATCGACCTTCCCGACGAGCGGGATCAGTTGCACACGCGGTCCACTCCGCGGTTCGCGGAGCTGCGGGCACGGGTGTACGAGCAGATCCAGCGGGCCAAAACCGAAGCGCCCGGCAGTGCCGTCCCCACCGGACGCTGACGGGGAGGCACCCCCTGTGCATGGGTGCCTCGCCGTGAAGACGTGATCAGGCGTGCCGCAGAAGGTCCAGCTGGGGCGGCAGCCCCGCGCCGGCGGCCGAGTCCCAGATCAGGGCGAGCCCCTGGCGGTCGGCCTTCGGGTCGGTGATCCACCGGACCGTGCACAGGCCGGGGAACTCCCCGGCCCAGGGATGGAGGCCGGTCTTCCCTGACGGGTGAAGCCGCGGGTCGCGGGCTTCGACGGTGCGTCGCTCGTCCCGCCAAGCGATGACGACGTGCAAGGGGGCCTGCGGCAGCAGAGTGCCTGGTGTGCGTGTGATCGCGGTGTCCCCGTTGACACCCGTGCGTGGGCGCGGTCCCGTCCGCGACGGCCGGATCAGAGCTGGGAGCCGCCCGTGGCGTCGACGGTCTGCCCGGTCACCCAGCGGGCGTCGTCGGAGGCGAGGAAGGCGACGATGTCCGCGACGTCCTCGGGGCGGCCCACGCGGCCGAGCGCCGAGAGCGCGGCGGCGGACGCCTCGGCCTCCGCGTCGCCGCGCAGCCAGGAGGCGTTGATGTCGGTGTCGATGATGCCGGGGGCCACCGAGTTGACCGTGATGCCGCGCGAGCCGAGCGCCTTGGCGAGCGTGAAGGTGAAGGCGTCGACGGCTCCCTTGGTCATCGAGTACGCGATGATGTCGGTGAGCGCGATCCGGGTGGCGCCGGACGAGGTGTTGATGATCCGCCCCCCGTCCCGCAGGCGCGTGAGGCCCTGCTGGGTGATGAAGAACGGGGCGCGCATGTTGACGGCGACGGACTCGTCGAACGCCTCCACCGTGGTCTCCCCGATCTCGCCGCGCGGCGTGATGCCGGCGTTGTTGACCAGGATGTCGAGGTCGGTGCCGCCCGTGTGCTCGATGGCCTGCCGGTCGTAGCTCTCCCAGAGCGCCTCCACGTCCCCCGGCCTGCCCAGCTCGGCGTGGACCGCGAAGGCCTTGCCGCCCTTGGCCCGGACGGTCTCCACGACCTCGTCCGCGGCGGCGGCGCTGCGCCCGTAGTGGACGGCCACCAGCGCGCCGTCGCTCCCGAGCCGTTCGGCGATCGCCCGGCCGATCCCGCGGCTTCCGCCGGTCACCAGTGCCGTCTTTCCTGCGAGCGCGCCCATGGCTCCCTGCCTTTCGAATTCTGTAGCGATGACTACGTAAGTAGCGTAGCCGAATTCCATAGCGATCGCTGTAAAATCCGAGGCATGACTACGACCAAGCGCGGCAGGCCGCGGAGCTTCGACCGCGAGGTCGCGCTCGCGCGGGCCACGCTGCTGTTCTGGCAGCACGGCTACGAAGGCACCTCCATCGCCGACCTGACCGCCGCCATGGGCGTCTCCCCGCCGAGCCTGTACGCCGCCTTCGGTGACAAACGCGCCCTGTTCACCGAGGTCGTCGAGCGCTACGGCGACACCTTCGGCGCGTTCATGGAGAACGCCCTCGACCGGGAGAGCGACGCGCGCGCCGGCTTCGCGCGGATGCTGGACGAGGCGGCGGTCTCCTACACCGACCCCGAACACCCCGCCGGCTGCCTCATCATCAGCGCTGCGGTCAACTACTCCCCGGGCACCGCGGACGTCGAGGAGGACCTGCGCGCCCGCAGGACGGCGAACGTCCGCTCCTTCGAGAAGCGGCTGACGGCCGCGCAGGAGCGGGGCACCCTCGCCGAGAGCGCCGACCCCCGCGCCCTGGCCGTCTACTTCGCCGCCGTCGTCCAGGGCATGTCCCAGCAGGCGCGGGACGGCGCCACCGCGGAGGAACTGCGGCGGGTGGCCGAGTACGCCATGACCGCCTGGCCGGAGCCCGGCTCCTGAGCCGTCAGAGGGCGGGCGGGTCGTCCCCCGTACGACAGAGCCGGGCCACGACGTTCGTGTACTTCTCCTCGGACCTCAACTTCTCGAACGCCAGGTCCAGTTCACCGTCGAGGGTGTGGACGGCCCGGGTCCACAGCTCCACACCGGCCTCCGTGACCGCGATCCGGGTGGCCCGCTGGTCGCAGGACCAGGCGACCCCGGCCGCTCCCGCACGAGCACGCCCAGGGCCATCAGCGTTCCCACGCCGATGCCGTGACGGCTCGTCAGGACGCGGTCGAGCCGCGTCTAGAGCAGGGGAACATGGGCACGACCCGAGATGTGCACCGCGTCGTCGTGCGGCTCGCTCACAGATCGTCGTCCTCGGTCTTCCAGGTTCCCGTCCCTCAGGACGGGAGCAACGCGGGCACACGGGGCGGCAGCCGGTCGGAGACACCGGTCGCGCCTCCGACGACGTCCGCAGCCGCGCCCGGCAGCCGTGCGGCACGAGCGCCAGGTGCCCCGCGCGCAGGACACGTTCACCCGCCGAGGCCGTCGGCGTCGAGCGGCCGGCGGTCCGGGCGTGGGCGCGCCGGGCCCGGAAGGCTCCGGCGCCGGGTGCCGCGCTCCCGCCGTCGCACGACGACAGTGACCGGCCGGTCGGCGTCGGCACCAGCTGAGGCCCGGCCCCTCGCGTCCGGGTTCGGCCGGCTGGTCGCCGGGCGGGTGGTGAGCGCGCTGGTCCACTCCACGCTGATCGCCGCGTTCGTCGCCGCCGCGCAGGACATGGCTCCTGAGGAGCGCAGGGCCGCGTGGGGGGGGCGAAGGTGACGCTCGGGATCGGGCTGTCCAGTGTGGCCGGGGTCCCGGCCGGGACGCTGATCGGGGAAGCGTTCGGATGGCGGGCCACCTTCTGGGCGCTGGCCGGGCTGAGCCTGGTGGCGGGAGCGATGCTGACGCGGTGCGCGGTGCCGGATCCTGTGCCCGCGGTGGCTGCTCCCGAGCGGGGGCGGGGGATTCCGTGGCCGATGCTGCTCGTCGCGCTCGTGATCGTGTTCGGAACGGGCGGAGTGTTCGCCCTCCATACTTACGCCTCGCCCTACCTCACGCAGTCCGCCGGGTCGGTGTCTTCCGTTCGGCCGGGGTGAGGGCGCGGAACACGTCCTCCAGGAGCCGGGGGACGCCGATCTCCACCTCGGGGAGGGCCACCAGACCGAGCCGAGAAGGTTTTTCGTCACTCCGATGGGTGCTGCGCCTGGCTCAGTGCGGCCCGGAGGCGATCCCGGACCGCGATCTGAGCGGTCACGCGTTCGTCGAGGACCGCCAGTCGCTCCAACGCCACCTGTAGGCCCTTGGCGGACGGCGGCGCCGTGGTCAAGTCGCCGTCCAGGCAGGGCAGGAACACGCGGACGTCGTCCAAGGTGAGCCCGGCGGACAGGAGATGGCGGATGTTGCGGACGCGCACCACCGTTCGCTCGTCGTAGAGGCGGTAGCCGTTGGGGGCGCGCTCCGAGGAGATCAGCCCGGAGTGTTCGTAGTGCCGCAGCGCACGGGCAGTCGTCCCGCTCGCCTCGGCCAGCTCACCGATCCGCACGGACGACATTCCTATCACGCCACCACCGCCCCTCCGTCGACCGGGAATACCACTCCGGTGACGAACGAAGCGCCCGGCGAGGCGAGTTGAGTGATCGCCCACGCGATTTCCTCCGGCCGCCCGATCCGGCCCAACGGGGTGTGCGCCACCTGCCACTCCCGCACCGCCGCCATCCGCTCCGGCGTCAGCCCCTGATGCTCACCGATCGGGGTGTCGACCGCACCGGGCGCGACCGCCACCACCCGGATCCCGCGAGGCGCCAGCTCTACCGCCCAACTGCGCGTCAGCGACTCCAGCGCGGTCTTGGTCGCCGCGTAGACGGAGTTCCCCGGCCAGGCCCGCTGCGCCACCGACGTACTCACGTTGACGATCACACCACCACCCTCCAGCGACGGCAGCGCGGCCTGGGCCAGCATGACGGGCGCGATCAGGTTGGTGGCCGTCTGGAACGCGATCACCTCCGGCGTGAGGGCACCGAGGGCGCCACCGCGCACCACACCGGCGTTGTTGACCAGCACATCCAGCTTGCCGTACCTCTCCGACACGGTCCGGACGATCCGCTCGGGCTCACCCTCGGCGGTGATGTCGGCGGGCAGCGGTGTGATGCGGGCGTGCCCGGCGGCGGTCTCACGGAGAGGCTCAGCCCTTCGGCCGACGGCGAGGACATGAGCGCCCTCGGCCGCGAAGGCCCGGGCGGTGGCACGGCCGATGCCGGTACCGGCTCCGGTGACGACGACGATCCTGCTGGTGCTGTTCATGCCGGGCATCGTGCAAGGTTGCCGCCGGCGGCAAGGTCAAGCGGCTCGGGGTCTTCGCCGGGAATCAGCCGAGTCGCGCACCATGCGCCGATGCCCGCCCGAACGCCCCCGGCAGCACCTGTCCCTCAGTCCCGCCACCCATACCGCCGCTCAGGCCGACCGGCGGCCCCATAACGCAGGGAGACATCCGCCGTGCCCGTGGTGTGGAAGTGCTCCAGGTAACGGCGGGCGCTCACGCGGGAGATGCCGGTGGCGGCGGCGCATTCGGCGGCTGAGAGGGTGCCGTTCGTGTCGCGGAGGGTGCGGGAGACGAGGTCGGCGGTCTCGGTGCTGAGGCCTTTGGGGAGCGTGGAGGGGACAGCCCCCGCGGACAGGGCGCGGTCGATGTCGGCCTGGCCGCGCACCACTGTCGTGAGGAGCCGGCCCCGCCTCGCGGCGTACCGGTCCAGGCGGGGCTTCAAGTCCTCGTAGTCGAAGGGTTTGAGCAGGTAGTCCACGACACCGTGACGGACCGCGCCGCGCACGGTGTCGGCCTCGCGGGCGGCACTGATGACCATGATGTCGCAGTCGTGTCCCGCCGTCCGCAGCCGTGGGATGACGTCCAGGCCGAAGACGTCGGGCAGATAGAGGTCGAGGAGCACGAGATCAGGGCGCAGCGCGTCGACCGCGGTGACGGCCTGTTCGCCCGTCCCGGCCGTGCCGACGACCCGGAACGGCGGCACCCTCTCGACGAAGGTGCGGTGGACCCGGGCCACCATGAAGTCGTCGTCGACGACGAGAACGTCGATCGTGCCGGAGGCGTCCGTCAACGTGCTGCTCCTTCCTCGATCGAGTGCCTCACGGACATGCGCGCCGTGAACTGGGCGCCCTCGGCGCTGATCTCCCCGCCCCGCCGCTCACAGACGAGCTGCGTGAGCGCGAGGCCGATACCGCGCTCGCCCTCCGCGGCGGCCTTGGTGGTGAACCCGTGCTGGAACACCTCCCGGACGAGTTCGGGAGCCACCCCCGGCCCCGAGTCGCACACCACGATCTCCACGCTGGACGCGTCCTGCCGTAGTCCGACCTCGACCCAGCCGGGACTGCTCCCGGCAGCGGCGTCGATCGCGTTGTCGACCAGGTTGCCCACCACGGTCGCCACGTCCGCGGCGTCCTCCGAAGCGAGCCGGCCGAGGGAGGTGCCGTCCGAGATCTTCAGCGTGACCTTGCGTTCGGCCGCCAGGGAGTCCTTCGCCATGAGGAGGGCGGCGACGGCGGGATCGTGGACGCGGCGGCCGATGGACATGTCCACGGACTGGCGGCGCCGGGTCAGCGCGCGGACGTAGCGCACGACCTCCTCCTGCTCACCGATCTGGATGAGCCCGGAGATGGTGTGCAACTGGTTGGCGAACTCGTGCGTCTGGGCCCGCAGCAGCTCGGTCGTGCTGCGGAAGGACCCGATCTCCCGCTCCAGCTGGGCCAGTTCGGTCCGGTCCCGCAGCGTGGTGACCGAGCCGAGCACACGGTCGTTCTTCGTGACGGTCATCCGGTTCATCACCAGCACACGACCGTGCCGTATCACCACTTCGTCGGGCCCGTGCTCCCCTTCGGGCCGCGCACCGGTGAGCACGTCGTGCAGACGGCCGTCGATGCCGAGGTCGTCCAGCGTCCGGCCCACGCACTCCTCGGGCAGGTCGAGCAGCCGTCGGCCCACCTCGTTCACCAGGGTGACGCGCTGCTGGGGATCCAGGGCGACCACACCCTCGGCGATCCCGTACAGCATGGCCTCGCGGTGTTCGGCGAGCCCCGTGATCTCCCGAGGCTCAAGACCGAGCGTCTGCCGCTTGACCCGCCGCGCCAGCAGCCAGGACCCGGCCAGCCCGAGCCCGCTGGCGATGCCCAGGTAGGCGAGGAGATAGGACGACGCGCCACTGAGCCGCTGCCACACCGTCGGGGACGCCTCCCCGATCATGACGATGCCCAGGGTCCGCCCCAGGTCACCGCTCTCCGCGCCGAGCACCGGCACCTGCGCCACCAGTTCACGGCTGCCGTCCCAGGTGAGCGACCCGGACCAGCCCCGCCCCCGGGCCACCCCCGGCCCGAGCCGCAGCCGGTCACCGATGACCGTCGGATTGGTCGAACTGACGACGCGCCCCGAGGAGTCGGCGATCGTCACCGAGGTGACCCCGGACTGCACCAGCGCGGAATGCGTCAGCGGGGCCAGCGTCTCCTCCGGCGCCGGACGCGGCAGTTGGCCCCGCACCAGGGGACTGGCGGCCAACTGCTCGGCCAGCGCGCTCACCCGGCGGCCCTCGACCCGGTTGAAGGTGGCCTCCGACTGGGCGAGCGAGAGCGCCGCGACCGCCAGCAACACCACCACGACGATGGCGAGTTGCAGCGCCAGCATCTCGCCCGCGAGAGTGTGACGCCGAAAACTGGTGACCACAACGAACTCAATCTCTCCTGCTGACACAAACTGGGCGGCTCGCCCCACGGGCCGCACAATCATGACGTCCATCGCGACGGCTGCGGAAGAGAGGTGCCATGAGAGGTCGCTCGCACGCCCTTCGCGGCGCCCTCCTCGCGGTGTCACTGTTCCTCGTCGCCGGGTGCCAGGAACCGGGCGACACCGGGCTGCGGATCATGGTGCCGAACACCCCCGGCGGCGGATACGACACCACCGCCCGGACCGTGGCCCGCATTCTCCAGGAGACCGGCGCGGAACCCGGCGTCCAGGTCTTCAACCTGCCGGGAGCAGGCGGCACGGTCGGTCTCCAGCGCATCGTGAACGAGCGGGGCAACGGCAACCTCGTCCTCCAGATGGGGCTCGGAGTGATCGGCGCGTCGCACGTCGCCCACACGACGACGTCCGTCGTCGAGACGACTCCGCTGGCCCGGCTGGCCGAGGAGCCCGGCGCGGTCGTCGTGCGCCGCGACTCGCCCTACCGGTCGGTCGACGAGCTGATCGCCGCCTGGAGGAGGAACCCCGCCCGCTTGAAGGCCGGCGGCGGATCCTCACCCGGCGGCCCGGACCACCTGCTGGCCATGGAGCTGGCCAAGGCCGTTGGGATCGACCCGCACCGGGTCGGCTACGTCGCCTACGGCGGCGGGGGCGGCGACCTGCTGCCCGCCCTCCTCGACGGCAAGGTCGACTTCGCCACCACCGGCTTCGGCGAGTTCCTCGACCAGATCGACGCCAGCCAGCTGAGGGTCCTGGCGGTGACCAGCCCCCAGCGGATCGACGCGCTGCCCGGCGTACCGACCCTCAAGGCGTCCGGCATCGACCTGGTCTTCAGCAACTGGCGGGGGATCGTGGCGCCGCCCGGCATCCGGAGCGCCGACCGGAAGCGGTGGATCGACGCGCTGACGGCGATGCACCGGTCCCGGCAGTGGAAAGCGGAACTCCGGCGTCACGGCTGGACCGACACGTTCGCGACGGGCGACGCGTTCGCCGCGTACCTGTCCGAACAGGACACGTCGGTGGCCCGCCTCGTCAGGGATCTCGCCCTGGACTGACCGGGCCACCGCCCGCCCCTCCTGACATCAGCCGCACAACCGCCCCGCGGCTCACTTCGCCATGCCCCTCACCTGTCCGTCTGCCCAGCGAAAGGCACCCGCATGACCACGCACACCTGGTGGTTGCTGCTCATCCTCACCATCGCGATCACGGCCCTGATCTACCTCATCAACTCCCGCCTGCGCATCCACCCGTTCGTCGCGCTGATCGTCGTCTCCGTCGGCACCGGCCTCGCCGCCGGTGAGCCCGTCGCGAAACTGGTGGAGTCCCTGGAGGACGGCGCCGGCGGCACCCTCGGGGACGTCGGCATCACCCTGGCCCTGGGCGCCATGCTCGGGCGCCTGCTGTCCGACTCGGGCGCCACCGACGCCCTCGCCCACGCCCTCGTCGACCGCTCCAGCACCCGCGGGCTGCCCTGGCTGGTCACGGCCGCCGCGTTCGTGATCGGCATCCCGATGTTCTTCGAGGTCGGCCTGATCGTGCTGCTGCCGCTGATCTTCAGCGTGGCGCGCAGGCTGGAGGCCCAGGGCGGAGTGAAGGGCTCCCCGTACGTCCTGCTCGGGGTACCGGCCATCGCCGCGCTGTCCACCCTGCACGGCATGCTGCCGCCGCACCCGGGACCGCTCACCGCCATGACCGGCCTCCACGCCGACCTGGGCCTCACCATGCTCGTCGGCTTCGTCTGCGCCGTCCCCACCGTGATCCTCGCCGGGCCCGTCTACGCCCGGTGGATCGCGCCGCGCCTCACCGACGTCCGCCCGGACGAGGCTCTCGTCGCGCAGTTCACGGGCGCGGCGAAAGCGCCGGTCAGCGTGACGGCCGGCGCCCCGAACGCGTCGTCGGCGGACACGGACGTCACGCCCCGCACCGGGGTACCCACCGGGCTGGCCGTCACCGCGGTGCTCGTCCCCGTCGCCCTCATGCTGCTGCGCACCCTCGCCGAAACGGTGCTCGACGAGAAGAGCGCCGTGAGTGCCGCGCTGACGTTCCTCGGCGAGCCCGTCGTGGCGATGCTCGCCGGCCTGCTCTTCGCCCTCGGCGTGACCGCCCTCGGCACGAGCCGTACCGGCGATGAGGTCCGCGCGTCCCTGACGGACAGCCTGAAGTCCATCGCCGTGATCCTGCTCATCATCGGTGGCGGTGGCGCGTTCAAGGAGGTCCTCAAGGACTCCGGCATCGGCGACGCGATCGCCTCCGCCGCCAAGGGCGCGCATCTGAACGTCATCGTGCTGGGCTGGCTGATCGCGCTCCTGCTGTCGCTGACGACCGGTTCCGCCACCGTCGGCATCGTCTCCGCCACCGGCATCATCGCCCCGATGGTCAGCGGAGGCGGACTGGAGGCGTCGCTGCTCGTGGTGGCCATCGGGGCGGGCTCCCTCGGGCTGAACTACGTGAACCACGCCGGGTTCTGGCTGGTGAAGGAGTCCTTCGGCATGGATCTCACACAGGCCACGAAGACACAGACCGTGGTGCAGACGCTGGTGAGCGTGCTCGGCCTCGGGATGGCGCTCCTGCTGTCCGTGTTCGCGTGACAGCCGCCGGGCGGTGGGCGGCGTGAAGGCGCGCACCGCCCGGACCTCTACGGCTCGGTACCGGCGTCGAGCGCGTCGAGCACCGCGTCGCCGTTCGCTCTCGCCCACTCGGTCAGCGTGTGGATCGGATCGATCAACGTCGCCCCGAGCGGGGTGAGTTCGTACTCGACGCGGGGCGGGGACTCGGCGTACGCGTGGCGCTGGACGAGGCCGTGCGCCTGGAGTCGGCGGAGGGTCTGCGTGAGCATCTTGCGGGAGATGCCGCCGATGAGATCGAGCAACTCGCTGTGGCGGACCGGGCCTCGGCTGAGGCCGGCGAGCACGACCACCGTCCACTTGTCGGCGATCAGCTCGACCGCGAGGCGCGCCGGACAGTCGGCGAGGAAGAGATCACCAGGAGAGCAATGGTCCACGGAGCCAAGGTACCTGCGGGTGCCTGACGGAAATCTAGCCTGGGATCTCCCCCTTCTTTCCGAACCAGGAGAGTCATGCGAGTCATCACCCAGCAGACGCTCGGCGGTCCCGAGGTGCTCACCGTCGTGGACGCGCCCGACCCCCGGCCCATCCCGACCGAGGTACTCGTCCGCGTCAAGGCGATCGGGCTGAACCCGCTGGAGGCACGTCTCCGCGCCGGCGAGTTCCCGCTGATCGGCCCGCCGCCGTTCGTCCTCGGCTGGGACATCAGCGGCGTGGTCGAACAGTCCCCGCAGACGTGGCGGTTCAGGCCCGGCGACGAGGTGTTCGGGATGCCGTGGTTCCCGCGACCGGCGAGCGCGTACGCCGAACTCGTGTCGGCACCGGCACTGCACCTGGCCCGCAAACCGGCCTCCCTCTCCCACGCCGAGGCCGCCGCGCTCCCGGTCGTCGGACTGACGGCGTGGCAGGGCCTCGTCGACCTCGCCCGCGTCGGCGAGAACGACCGTGTCCTCATCCACGGCGGCGGCGGCGGAGTCGGCCACGTGGCGATCCAGATCGCGAAGTCCCTCGGCGCGTACGTGATCACGACCGCCGGCCAGAGCAAGCGGGAGTTCGTCGAAGGGTTCGGCCCCGACGAAGTGATCGACTACACGGCCGTCGACTTCACCGCCGCCGTCCGCGACGTCGACGTCGTCCTCGACACGATCGGCGGCGACACCGTGGAGCGGTCCCTCGCGGTACTCCGCCCGGGCGGCCACCTGGTGACGGCCACCTCCGAGGACGACCCCGACCTCATCGCCCGCTACGAGGCGGCCGGCATGCGCTTCAGCGGCATCGCGGTCGACCCCGACCCGTTCGCCCTGCGCGGCCTCGTCGACCTCGTCGAACAGGGGAGACTCCGGGTCCACGTGGAGAAGACGTTCCCGTTCGAGCGTGTCGCGGACGCGCACCGCCTCCTCGACAGGGGCCACCTCCAGGGGAAACTCGTCCTCACCCTCTGACCCTTTCGTACGCGATCTCGGCGGCAGGGAAGGGCGTCCGCTTGCTCTCGGTGAGCAGACGCCGGGCGAACTCGTCGAAGATCACGGCAGTTCGGGCATGCCGGTCGAGGATCGCGGAGACCGCGCGTGGAACGCCGTCGGGCCGGTGGCCGGCGATCCACGCGCGCAGGAACGCGTCGTGCTCCATGCCGCCGCGCAGGCCGTCCGGGAGGTGGTGGCGGAGCAGGTGACTCGCCGTGTGGGCGCGGTCGTACGAGAGGTGGCCGGAGAGGAACTCCGCCTCGGCGGCCGACAGTTCGAACTCGGAGCTCAAGGCGAGCCCGAAGTCCGCGAAGTACAGCAGCCGACCGTCGGTCAGGACATTCGCGAAGTGGGCGTCGAAGTGCACGAGCCCACGCGAGCTCATGAACGCGGTCCCGCGCGCAAGGCCCTCCTCCACCCACGCATAGCCTCGGTGCTCGCGCAGCCAATCGCCAAGCGTCCGCGGAACGTGCTCCAAGAAGAGCACCAGGCTGGACGAGGCTCGGCTGACGGCCGTCAGC
>DATCQX010001093.1:0-6579 GCA_036569285.1 Streptomyces sp. | reverse complement strand
GCGAAGTCGACCATGTGCCGGACGGTCTGCACGGCCATCGCGGCCAGCGCGAGCGCCCAGACGTCATCGCCGCCCCGGGCCGCTCCGAGGGCGAGGCCCGCGTAGTAGGCGTACTCCTTGGCCCGGTCGAAGGTCGCGTCCAGCCAGGCGCCCAGCGTCGAGTACTTGAGGGCGTAGCGGGCGAGCTGGCCGTCCGTGCAGTCCAGGACGAACGACACGATCAGCAGGACGCCCGCCGCCGCGAACCCCGCGCGCGTGCCGGTCGCCGCGCAGCCGGCCGCGATCAGGGCCGTCAGCAGGGAGGCGGTGGTGACCTGGTTGGGGGTCAGGCCCCGGCGCGCGCACCAGCGGGCGAGGTGGCGGGAGTAGGGGCTGATGAAGAAGGTGGTGAAGAAGCCGTCGCCGGACTTCACGGCCGACTTGAGGCGGACGGCCTCGTCGTCGACGGCCGTCACGGCCTGCCGCGCCTCGTTACGGGCCTGCGGGTCCTGCGGCACGACGGCGACGAGGCTGCCGAGCGCGGGCCGGTGCAGCGCCGTCTCGCCGTCCTGGTCGAGGGCGCCCGCGACGCGGTCCGCGAGGCCCTCGACGGCTATGGCGGTACGGCCGCCCGACGAGGTCTCCCGCGCGAGCGCGCGCGCCAGCGCGACCCGTCCGTCGGGCCGCGCGGTGACGGCGCCGGGGACGGCGGCGAGGGGGAAGCGGGGGTCGGTCAGGCCGAGGCGCAGCGCGTGGACGTGGCCCACGAACCGGGCGTCCACCAGGGCGACGCGTTCCCCGCAGGGGGTCTGCGCGAGCACCCGTTCCGCTTCGGCGGCGCCCGCGGCGGACCTCACCTCGAACCCCAGCGATCTCAGGTCCGCCTCGATCGACGATCCGGGGACCGGAGAGCCGGTGAGGATGGCGGTCGACAACCGAACTCACTCCCTGAGAGCCGGTGCGTTCCGGCCGTGTACGACGTACGACGAATGGTGGGTGCCCTGTCCCCGACTCCGGGCGGGCGATATGACGGCAGAGGCTATCGGATACCGGAAGGCTCCCGTTCACTGCCCGTTCAACCTTGCTCAAGACCGTCCACACCGGCCGCGGTCCGGATCATCATCGGTGATCAAGGGGACTTGGGACAAACCGCAGGGGCCGCGGTGGGGGAAGGGGGGCGCCGCGCGGGTCCGGGGGGTGTTCGTCGCGAGCCTCCGCGCGGGCGCCCGACTTTCTGACCTGGTGTTCGTTTGCGCAGGTCAGGGCACATGACAACGGTGTTCAGTGCCGCGTTGCCGGATACCCCCCACCCGTAGTTCACTGTGGGCCGGACGACGACAGAGAGGGTGTTTCTCATGGGGGCTGGACATGATCACGGGCACAGCCACGCGCCGTCGGCGGGGACCGTGACCGCCGCCTACACGGGGCGGCTGCGGATCGCGCTCGGCATCACCCTGGGCGTGATGGTCGTCCAGATCGTCGGCGGGGTCGTCGCGGACTCGCTGGCGCTGGTCGCGGACGCCGCGCACATGGCGACGGACGCCGTGGGGCTCGGGATGGCGCTGCTGGCGATCCGTTTCGCCGGCCGTCCGCCGAGTTCGCACCGCACGTTCGGGCTGGCCCGCGCGGAGATCCTCGCGGCGCTGGCGAACTGCCTGCTGCTGCTCGGGGTCGGCGGGTACGTGCTGTACGAGGCGGTGCAGCGGTTCTTCACCCCCGCGCCGACCGAGGGCGGTCTGATGGTCGTGTTCGGTGCGGTCGGCCTGGTCGCGAACATGATCTCGCTCACGCTCCTGATGGGCGGCCAGAAGGAGAGCCTCAACGTGCGGGGCGCGTTCCTGGAGGTCGTCGCGGACACGCTGGGGTCGGTGACGGTGCTGGTGTCGGCCGCGGTGATCCTGACGACGGGCTGGGCGACGGCCGACCCGATCGCCTCGCTGGTGATCGGCCTGATGATCGTCCCGAGAACGCTGAAGCTGCTGCGCGAGACGCTGGACGTGCTGCTGGAGGCGGCGCCGAAGGACGTCGACATGGCGGAGGTCCGCAGTCACATCCTCGCCCTGGAGGGGGTGGAGGACGTCCACGACCTGCACGCGTGGACCATCACCTCCGGGCTGCCGGTGCTCTCCGCGCACGTCGTGGTCCGCTCCGAGACCCTCGACGCGGTCGGCCACGAGAAGCTCCTGCACGACCTCCAGGGGTGCCTGGGGCACCACTTCGACGTCGAGCACTGCACGTTCCAGCTGGAGCCGAGCGGGCACGCGGAACATGAGGCGGGGCTCTGCCACTGAGGGCGCGGGGCGGGCCCGGGGGTGGTGAGCGCGGGGCCCGCGAGTGCGGTGGCCGCGAGTCCGGCAGTGTGACGATCCGATGTTCGGCCACGTTTGCGACGTGACACTCGTCCGGGTTGCTTGTCTCTCCGGACCCCGGCGCAGACGGTTCCGGGGCGGCCGGGGCGGGCAAGATCACCCCTCGGGCCCCGCTCCCGGCACGGCCGAGCGCCGGGAGAGCCGGACGTGTACGGCAGACTGGGGGTGCGAGGACCGATGCTAAGGATGGGTATGCCGATCACACCTGCCACCACGACGCACAGCTCACCGAACGGCACCGCGGACCCGATTCTGCTGGAACTGGTCGACGAGGACGGCGTCACGATCGGCACGGCCGAGAAACTGACGGCGCACCAGGCGCCGGGCCAGTTGCACCGGGCGTTCTCGGTGTTCCTCTTCGACGAACAGGGCCGTCTCCTGCTCCAGCGGCGCGCCCTGGGCAAGTACCACTCCCCCGGCGTGTGGTCCAACACCTGCTGCGGCCACCCCTACCCCGGTGAGGCCCCGTTCGCGGCGGCGGCCCGGCGGACGTTCGAGGAGCTGGGGGTCTCGCCGTCGCTGATGGCGGAGGCCGGGACGGTCCGCTACAACCACCCGGACCCGGCGTCCGGGCTGGTGGAGCAGGAGTTCAACCACCTCTTCGTGGGCCTCGTGCAGTCCCCGCTGCGGCCGGACCCGGAGGAGGTCGACGACACGGCCTTCGTGACGCCCGGCGAACTGGCCGAGCGGCACGCGAAGGACACGTTCTCCGCCTGGTTCATGACGGTCCTGGACGCCGCCCGCCCGGCCGTCCGCGAGCTGACGGGCGACATGGCGGGCTGGTGAGACCGCCCGCCGGTCCGTGAGAAAAGGGCCGGTCAGCTCACGCGCAAAGGTTTCAGCGGGAGCGCCGCCCAGATGACCTTGCCGCCCGTCGTCGTGTGTTCGACGTCGCACACCCCGCCCGCCTCCCGGGTGACCTCCCGCACGAGCAGCAGCCCCCGGCCGCCGGTCGGGCTGTGGGGGTTCTCCAGGGCGGTCGGGCGGTAGGGGTGGTTGTCCTCGACGGACACCCGCACCCATTCCGCCCCGACGGCCACCTCCACCGCGAGGGTCGGCGAGAGCAGCGCCGCGTGCTTCACCGCGTTCGTCACCAGCTCCGACACGATGAGCAGCAGTCCGTCGACGACGTCGTCCACGACGGGCACCCCCTGCCGGTGCAGCAGGTCCCGCACGGCGCGGCGCGCCTGCGGGACCGAGGCGTCCACGGCGGGGGCGGTGAACCGCCAGACCCCCTCGTACGGCAGCGGGCCGCCCGCCCCCTCGGTCGTGCTGTCGCCCTCCGGGCGTGGTTCGGGTCCGCGCCCGTGGTCGTCCATTGTCCGGTCGCCGCCTTGGTACTCGGTTGTCACCACACGTCGAGTGTTGATAACGGCGCCGTCCGGTCCGGTTGACTGGCCACAAAGAGATCGATATTGATCGCTTCGCATGTCACCAGGGGTGCCGATTTCCGTATGCGATCGGTTCGTTGACCATGCGGTTGTCCGAAACGTCCCTCCGGGCCGCGATTAGCATCACCTTTTATGGAGCCCCGACTGTCCCACCGGGTGGCCGATTCGGTCGCCACCGTCGTCATCGCCCATCCCGCGCGGCGCAACGCCATGACGCTGGACATGTGGCGGGCGCTGCCACCGCTGCTGGAGTCGCTGGCGGACGACCCGCGCGTGGGGGTGCTGGTACTGACCGGTGAGGGCGGCACGTTCTGCGCGGGCGCCGACATCTCCGAGATGCGGGGGTCGGCCGCCGAGGCGCGGGAGCTGGCGGTGTGCGCGGAGGAGGCCCTCGCCGCGTTCCCCCGGCCGACGCTGGCCGCCGTCCGGGGGCACTGTGTGGGCGGCGGGGCGCAGTTGGCGGGGGCCTGTGACCTGCGGTTCGCCGAGGAAGGGGCGTGGTTCGGGGTGACGCCCGCGAAGCTCGGGCTCGTCTATCCGGCGTCCTCCACGCGGCGGCTGGTCTCCCTGGTGGGGCCGTCGACCGCGAAGTGGCTGCTGCTCTCCGGTGAGCTGATCGGCACGGAGCGCGCGCTGCGGACCGGGTTCGTCGACGAGGTGCTGCCCGAGGGGGAACTCGGCAAGCGCGTCGAGGAGTTCACCCGCCTCCTGGTCTCCCGCTCCCGCCTCACCCAGACCGCCGCGAAGGAGTTCGCGGCGGGCCGCACCGACCGGGAGGCGTACTGGGAGCGGGAGGAACGCGAGAGCGTGGAGACGGCGGAGGGTATCGCGGCGTTCCTGGAGCGCAGGGCGCCCCGGTTCAGCTGGCCGGCGTGAGCCGTGGTGGCCGCGGAGAGCCGGCCGCCGCGCGTGTGATTCAGCTCGCCTGTGTGTGACGGGAGAGTTTCCTGAGCCTGTCGACCAGGTGGGCCGGGGCGGTGTGCGGGGAGCCGGCGTCGTAGGGGGGCTCGGGGGCGTACTCCAGGATCAGCTGGGCCAGTTGCGCCTGTTCGTCGCCGGCGATGCGGCCGAGCAGGGTGAGGCCCATGTCGATGCCGGAGGAGACACCCGCGGCGGTGACGTACTTGCCGTCGAACACGACCCGCTCGTCGGCCGGTTCGGCGCCGAAGGTCTTCAGCATGTCGAGCCCCAGCCAGTGGGTGGTCGCCCGGCGGCCCTCCAGGAGTCCGGCGGCGGCCAGCAGGAGGGAGCCGGTGCACACGGACGTCGTCCAGGTGCTCGTCGCGTCGACCGCGCGCAGCCACTCCAGCAGGGCCTCGTTGTCCATCTGCGCGGTCTGGCCGGGGCCTCCCGGGACCAGGACGACGTCGGGGCGGGTGACCTCGGTGAGCGTGCGGTCGGCGGTGACGGCGAGGTGCCCGGTGTGCGCGCGGACCGGACCGGCCTTCTCCGCGACGAAGACGATCTCCACGTCCGGGAGGTGCTCCAGGGGTTCGTAGGGGCCGATCGCGTCGAGGGCGGTGAAGCCGTCGAAGAGGAGGATGGCGATCTGCATGCGGGGGCCTTTCTTGTGACTTTCAGGATTTTTCGGGCGGCCGGAGGGTGGAGTGGGCCGCCCTTGCGGGGTGTTCGGGGTCTGGTGGGGTGTCAGGTCGCCGGGGTGGGGCGGAAGCGGCGGCGGTACTCCAACGGGGGTGTGCCGAGGGCTTTCACGAAGGCTCGGCGCATGGCTTCGGGGGTGCCGTAGCCGCTCGCGCGGGAGATCTGGTCGACGGGGTCGGGCGTTTCTTCCAGGAGGCGGCGGGCGTGTTCCAGGCGGACTCGGTCCACGTAGCGGCCTGGGGTGGTGCCGGTCTCGGCGCGGAAGGCGCGGGCGAAATGGCGGGGAGACAGAGCCGCGCGAGCGGCCAGCGAATCTACGGCGAGGTCGTCCGCGGGGTGCTCCGAGATCCAGCGCTGGACCTCCCTCAGGGGTTCACGCCGGGCCGTCTGAGCCGTCAACTGGGCACTGAACTGGGCCTGGTTGCCCGGGCGGCGCAGGAAGACGACGAGGACGCGGGCGATACCGAGGGCGACGTCACGGCCGAGGTCCTCCTCTACGAGGGCGAGCGCGAGGTCGATGCCGGAGGTCACGCCCGCCGAGGTGGAGACGGCGCCGTCCCGGACGTAGATCGGCTCCGGGTCGACGTCGATCTCCGGGTGGTCCTCGGCCAGTTGCGCGCAGTACCCCCAGTGGGTGGTGGCGCGACGGCCGTCCAGGAGCCCTGCCTCCGCCAGGCGGATCGCGCCGGTGCAGACCGACACGAGGCGGCGGGCGTGGGGGGCGTTCAGGCGGATCCAGTCGACCAGTTCGGGGGCGTCGCCCCGGGTGCCCTGACCGCCGGGCACCACGAGGGTGTCGGGGACGGGAGCGGCGGACAGGGCCATGTCCGGGACGAGGGTGAGGCCGCTGGAGGTGCGCACGGGAGCGCCGTCCAGCGAGGCCGTGACGATCCGGTAGCTGTCGGGGACGAACCCGTCGGCCGCCGCGAAGACCTCCACCGGGCCGGTGACGTCGAGGCTCTGGACGCCGTCGAAGAGGACGACGAGAACGGTGCGGGCTCCCATGTCACCGATTCTTCGCGGCCGTTCGCATGGCCGCAATGACGTTCTTCCCACCTTTTCTGCCATGCCGGATCCCGCGTCTTTTCTCGCGCCAGGGTCACCGCTGTCAGTGGCACCTGCCACAATTGCGACGCAAGCTGACGTGGAGAAGGCGGTACGGGTCGTGACCGAAGCAGGGTCCATCGAAGGCAGGATCGCCGAGGAGCTCGGCGTACGGGAGCGGCAGGTCAGAGCGG
>DATCQX010001092.1:0-18884 GCA_036569285.1 Streptomyces sp. | reverse complement strand
GGGCGTGCGTTCGGGGTCGCGCCGGAAGAGGCTTTCGAAGCCGACGGGGATTTCGGGGCCGCCTGAATCGTCGAGCCCGCCGGAGCCTTCGACGCCGTCGACGTGAACGCGGCAGTGCCGCTCGGCCACGTCACCTTCGGCGACGGCGCGTCGGCGAGGTGCCGGGCAGGCCCGTAGTGGGAGCGCACGGCGGTCACCGGCACCGGCTTGACCTGCGTGAAGCCGGGCTGCGGGTGGCTGTGGGCCGGCTGGGCGGCGCCGGTGGCTCCCACGATCACGGAGAGCACCGCGGTCAGGGCGGTCAGCCCGCGCCTCAGGCGGCCGTCGGATCTCGGTCCGCCGTCCGCACCTGTCGTCCTGGGCAAGGACCTGCTCCTTCACACGCCGAGGTGATCGATCTTCACGACGTGACGGACCGTACGTGGCTGTGGATTTGCCGCGCATCGGGCAACCGGAACCTCTTCCCCAATTCTTGACATGACCACGCGCGCCTCTCACCTGCCCGGCTGATCTTTACGGGGTTCCGCAGGACGCGTCACGTCCGCCCCCGAAGGCCTTCCACAGACGGGAATCCGATGCACCCACCTCGTGCGCGAGCGCGAATCCGCAGACCGGGCGCGGCCCTTGCCGCCGCCACGATCCTGGCCGTCGGCGCGGCCGGCCTCGCCACCACCCCCGCGGCGGCGGCGCCCCCGAAGCCGGCCGGAGGTCTCCAAGTCACCGGTAAGAGCGCCCCCGTCACCAAGTCCCCCGCGAGCACGCCCGGTTCACCGGTCCTCCCGGACGGCTTCGGCCCCACCTCCGCCGACTCGACCGCGATGCAGGCCGCCGCGAAGCAGGCCCGCGCCACCGGCAGAGCGGTCACCGTCTCCTCTCTCACCAGCCCCACGATCCAGGTGGAGGCGGAGCCCCACGGCGGTTTCCGCACGGTCTCCAACCCGTTGCCGGTGCGAACCCGGCAGTCCGGCCGCTGGGTCCCGGTCGACACGACGCTGACGCACCGCGCGGACGGCACCTGGGCCCCGAAGGCCACCGCGTACGGCACGGTGGCCTTCTCCGGCGGTGGCACCGCCGCGCTCGCGGTCACCCGCTCCGGCTCCACGTCGCTCACCCTGACCTGGCCGACCGCCCTTCCCACCCCCCGTGTCGAAGGCACCACGGCGACCTACCCGGCCGTCCTCCCGGGCGTGGACCTCCAGGTCTCCGCCACCCCCGCGGGCGGCCCCAGCGAGACGCTGGTCGTGCACGACGCGAAGGCGGCCCGCAACCCCGCGCTCGCCGCCCTGCGCCTGGGCACTCAGGTGAGCGGAGGACACCTGGCCCCGGCGGCCGACGGCGGCCTCACGGTCACGGACAGGCACGGCACGGCCGTCGCGGACGCCCCCACCGCGCTCCAGTGGGACTCCAACCGGGCCCTGCCAGGCGCCAGGAACGCCAAGGTCGCGGCCGACCCCTCCGACTCCGCGCACCCCGGCCTCGCCGCCCGCGTCGCCGCCGTCCGCACCCGCGTCGGGCGCGGCGCGCTGACCGTCGTCCCCGACAAGGCGATGCTGACCCGCGCCTCGACGGTCTTCCCGGTGTACGTGGACCCGTCGGTGAACTGGCATCCGGTCGACTACACGAGCCCCGCCTTCGACGAGGTGAAGCAGGGCTGCCCGGGGACGTCCTTCTACAACAAGACGGGGTCGCTGGCCGACAACGGCTATCTCGGCGTCGGGTACAACGGGTGGCCCGAGGGTTCCTGCAACACGGGCGACGAGCACGCCATCTACCAGTGGACGCTGTCGAAGACGATCTACGGGGCGACGATCGACAGCGCCGAGGTCGACGCGACGGACGTCTACTCGGCGTCGTGCTCGGTGACGGCGACGGTCAACCTGCACTGGTCCAAGGGGATCGGCTCGGGCACGGACTGGAGCAACCGGCCGGGCTACAACAAGTACGCGACGTCCGCGAGCTTCGGACCGGCGTACAACCCGAGTCTCTGCCCGAACAACGGCAGTTCGACCAATGGCTTCAACGTTCTGAAGCCGATCAGGACGGCGGCGAGCGGGCACTCCGCGAGCTTCACCGCGACCCTGAGCGAGGACTCGATGGAGTCGGACCGCAATGACCTCGGGTTCAAGCGGTTCTCGCACAACCCGACGCTCCAGATCTTCTACGACAACCCGCCGAGCGCGCCGACCGCCGCCACGATGGCCGCCGTGTCCGGCGCCGCCGACGCGGCCTGCGACACCACCTCGCCGTACCCGTACATGGGCAAGACGATCGCCTCGACACCGCCAGTGCTGCGCGCCAAGGTGAAGGACCCGAACGGGGACAAGCTCCAGGCGACGTTCCAGTACTGGGTGGACGGCACGACCACGAAGGCGACGGTCAAGAGCGGCGACAACCTCGCGAGCAACACGTACGCGACGGCCTCGCTCCCGGCGTCGTTCGTGTCGTCGCTGGCGGCCGGGAAGACCGTCGACTGGGACGTCGTCGTCACCGACGGCATGGCCTCGACGACCTACAGCCAGTCCCCCACCTGCCACTTCACGGCCGAGCCGAACGCCCCCGACGAGCCGTCGGTCGTCTCGGAGAGCAACCTCTACCCGAACACAGACAAAACCGACGCGGCCGTCGGCGCTGCGGCGGGCACCTCGGGCAAGTTCGACATCACCGGCTCCGGCACCACCGCGACGAAGTTCGTGTACCACCTCGACGTGCCGCCGCCGACGAGCGGCGCGCCCGCGAGCGAGACGGTGCCGGCGAGCGGCAACAAGGCGACGGTGACGGTCGCCCCGCCCTCGCCCGGCCCGCACACCCTGTACGTGTACGCCGTGGACGGCGCCGGTGACGTGTCCGGCACCTTCGCCTACCCGTTCCTGGCCGCCGGGCACCCGAACACGACCTGCGCGAGCCTCGCGGCCTGCTTCGACAACGTGGGCATCAGCTCCGACAGCAACATGGGCGCCGCCGACCTCGACGGCAACGGCCACAGTTACTCCGCGACCGACTGGGCGAACGCGGGCTGGACGAGCGGCGGCAAGGTGACCGTCGACGGCGCGACCATGACCCTGCCCGCCTTCGGCTCGGGCCAGAAGGACAACCTCCTCGCGGCCAACCAGACCGTCGGCTACTCCGGCCAGGGCAGCGCGCTCGTCTTCCTGACGGCCTCGACGTACACCAACCTCAGCTCCCCCGGCGCCATCGCGGGCGACACCACGTCCCCGTACGTCCCGGCCGGCACCCGGGTCAGCGCCGCGTACTGCTTCACCGGCGAGAACGCCGACGGGTTCTGCCCGGCGAGCGGCCAGATCACCTACACGGACGGCACGAGCGCGACGTACATGCTGACCGTGCCCGACTGGTCCAACACGGACAGCTCCATCGCGGCGGCGGTCTTCCCGCACGCCAACGGAACGACGCAGAGCACGGCGAACCGCCAGGTGTACGCGTTCTCCGTGCCGGTCGACCCGACGCGGACGATCCGCTCGGTGACGCTGCCGGACCTGACCGGCGCGGCCGGGCCGAGCGAGCCGACGCTGCACGTCTTCGCGCTGGGCACCCGCGACACCACGGCGGGCACGGCCGAGGCGAACGGCACGTACGCCGCCTCTCCGTCCGGGCAGTCCTGGACGGGCGCCTGGTCCGGCGCGACCGAGGGCAGCTTCGGCCTCCCCGGCGGCGGCACCTACTCCAACCAGACGATCCGGCTGGCCCTGAAGCCGTCGGTCTCCGGCTCCACCGTCCGCGTCAAGCTCGACAACGCGCTCGGCACGAACAAGCTGTCCATCGGCCACGCGACGATCGCCGCCAGCGCCACCCCGAACGCGATCGGCGCGGTCCCCTCGGGCACACCGACGACGCTCAAGTTCGGCGGCGCCCAGTCGGTGACCGTCCCCGTCGGCGGCATGGTCTACAGCGACCCGCTGCCGTTCACCGTCACCGCGAACCAGTACCTGCTGGTCTCCTACCAACTCAGCAACGCCGTCCCCTACTTGGTGCAGCACACGTACGCGGGCGGCTCCTACGAGTACATCACCGCGAACGGCAGCGGCGACCTGACGACCGGTACGAGCGCCACGCCGTTCACGACGACGGCCGCCGCGTTCGGCAACTTCACGGACCTGGTCACGGGTCTGGACGTGCAGTCGGCGAACGTACCCACCGAGGCGGTGCTCGGGGATCATCTGGTCGACCCGTTCCAGCCGAACACGACGCTGCCGAACTCCAACGGGTTCCGGGTGGCCGACGGCCTGACCGCCGCCGAACCCACGACGTCCGCCCCCTACGGCGTGCTCGCCGAGGGCATCGAGGCCAACCAGCTCATGACCGACAACCCCGAGACGTACAGCGGCAACGCGGTCGGCGGCCCCTCGGTGCTCTCCCGTCTCGACCGCGACGTCCTCGACCAGCCCGGACTGTCCACCGTCGTCGTGGACGTCGGTCTCGAAGACCTGCTGGCCGGGTCCACGAGCGACGACCTGGACGCCGACGGCTACACCGAACTCGTCCAGCAGCTCCAGGGCTGGGGCGTCAACGTCGTCCTCACCTCGCTGACCCCCTGCGAGGGCTTCGCCGGGGACGGTGCCACCCCGAACGACCCGTGCACGTCCACCACCGACGACAACCGCACGGACGTCAACGCCTTCCTCGGCGGCATGAACCTGGGCAACCCCTGGGCCACGCCCGCCGTCTACTTCGCGGACTTCGACGCGGCCGTGGCTGTGCCGGACACGGCGACCGGTGAGGAGAAGCTCGCGGCGAGCGCCGACAGCGGCGACCACGTCAACCTCTCCAACCCGGCCTTCGGGGCGCTGACGACAGCTCTCCTGTCCCCCGTCGACACGTGGAACATGGACGACGGCGCCGGCATGCCGGTCGCCACCGACACCGCCGCGACGGACACCCTCAACACCCTCAACGCGGCTGGCGCGAACCCGAACCTCGGCAACAACCCGCTCACCCCGACGGGCGGCGCGAGCTGGGCGACCGACTCGACGCGGGGCACGGTCCTGTCGCTGGACGGCAGCAGCGGCTACGCGGCGAGCAGCGGCCAGGTGCTCGACACCACGGCCAGCTACTCGGTCTCCGCCTGGGTGAAGCCGTCCTCGCTGCCCAGCGTCAACGCGACCGTCGCCGGGCAGGACGGCGCCCAGGACAGCCCCTTCTACCTCCAGTACAACTACGCCCACCAGAACAGTCCGGGGTGGGCTCTCACCTTCCCCAACGCGGACACGGCCAGCCCTTCTTTCACCGGCATCTACTCGTCCGGGGCCACCGCGAACGCCTGGACCCACCTGGTCGGCGTGTACAACGCCGCCACCAGGACGGCCCAGCTCTACGTCAACGGCACCCTCGCCGGGAGCGCGGCCAACGTGACGTCGTGGGGCGCCACGGGCGCGTTCTCCGTCGGGCGCTCGAAGTACAACGGGGCGAACAACGACTTCTTCCCCGGCCCCGTCAGCGACGTCCAGGCGTGGAACTACGCACTGACCGCCAACCAGGTCACCGCCCTGTACCAGCAGATCCCGTGAGGAAACCGATGTCCTTCATCACCGGCTCGGGCCGGCACGCCAAACCGCGGCCCCCACGGCTGCGCACCGCGATGGCCTCCTCGGCCCTCGCCGCCACCGCCGCGGGCGGCGTCCTCGCCGCGGCCCCGGCGCAGGCCGCCACCCCGACGTACACCGTGAAATCCGGCGACACCCTTTCCGGCATCGCGCAGGCCGAACACGTGGCCGGCGGCTGGCAGGCCCTCGCCCGGACCAACCACCTGACGAGCCCGTACATCATCCATCCCGGCGAGCGGCTGACCCTCCCCGTCCCCGCGACGGCGTCGCCGTTCCCCGTGCCGGTCACGGTGGGCAGGGCGACCCAGGTCGTCACCGTCCAGGCCCACGGCTCCTACGCCACCGTCATCGCGTGGCAGAAGAGCGGGACCACCTGGCACGAGGTGTACTCCACGGCCAAGGCCAGGGTCGGGGCGAACGGGGTGACCGACGGCGCCACCCGCCGGCAGGGCACCGATACGACGCCGACCGGCACGTACACCATCACGCGGGGCTTCGGCGTCGGCGCCGACCCCGGGACGAAAATGCCCTACCACCACGTGACCACGGACGACTGGTGGGTCGAGGACCCTTCCTCTCCCTACTACAACCAGATGCGCACCTCGGAGCAGGGCGGCTTCCCGCTCACCGAAACCGGCGTCCACGGCAGCGAACACCTCGCCGACTACCCCACCCAGTACGACAACGCCCTCGTCATCGACTTCAACACCGACCCCGCCGTCGCCGGCCGTGGCGCCGGCATCTTCCTCCACGACCTCGGCCCCCAGGCCGGTCCCACGGCAGGGTGCGTCGCTCTGCCGGCCTCGGTGATGACCGAGATCATCCGCTGGATCGACCCGGACCAGCATCCGGTGATCGCCATTCACTAGCGCGCGTCAGGGGCCGCAGATCGAACGCCGATCTGCGGCCCCTTCCCGTACGGCCGCCTGTGTGACAATGGCGTCCGCATGAGCTGAGGGGGCGGTGTGGCTCGCGTCGTTTGCGTGCACGGAGTGGGCAAGCAGTCGCTGGGGGAACGCACACTTCTGCGGGACTGGTGGCCGGCGTTGCTGGACGGCCTGGCGAGGGCCGGTGCCGGTGAGCCGGACGCCGACGACGTCGCCATGTCGTTCTACGGCGACCTGTTCCGCCCGCCCGGCGAGTCCCTGGCCGTCGGCGATCCCCTCCTCGGTGCCCGGGACGTCGAGCCGGGGTGGGAGGAGGAGCAGCTCCTCGCCTGGTGGCGTGCGGCGGCCGAGACCGATCCCGCGGTGGCGCCGCCCGGCGCGGACACGCTGGCGCGCGTGCCGGGTTCGGTGCAGGCGGCGCTGCGCCAGCTGTCGCGTTCGAGGTTCTTCGCCGGGGTCGCCACGCGCGCGCTGGTCTTCGACCTCAAGCAGGTGCACCGCTATCTGACCGACCCGCAGGTGCGGGCGGCGGCCCGGTCGCGGCTGACGGCGCTGATCGGGCCGGACACCCGGGTGGTGGTCGCGCACTCGCTGGGCACGGTCGTGGCGTACGAGGCGCTGTGCGCGGGGCCGCATAATGTACGGGCGCTGGTGACGCTCGGCTCGCCTCTCGGCATCCGGAACCTGATCTTCGACCGGCTCGAACCGGCGCCCGTGGACGGGCTGGGGGTCTGGCCGGGCCCGGACGACATGGTGTGGACGAACGTCGTGGACCGTGGCGACGTGGTCGCGCTGGAGAAGGACCTGCGCGGCCGGTTCGGTGACCGGGTGCGCAACGTCGTGGTGCACAACGGCTCTCACGCGCACGACGCCACCGCCTACCTGACCGACCGGCTCACCGGCGCCGCCGTCGCCGGAGGGCTCGGTGGAACCTGACGCGCCCGTCCGGCGGTTCCTGATCGCGACGGCTGTGGCGCACTACGCGAACGCGCCGCAGTGGGACCGGCCCGGCCTCGTGGAGGCGCGGGCGCGGATCGTCGAGCTGTTCACCGGCCGCCTCGGCTACACCCACGTCGACGACCTCGGCCTCGACCCGACCCGCGAGCAGCTCACCGGCCGCCTCCGCGCCTTCTGCCGCGCCCCCGACCGCCGCCCGGACGACGTCCTCGCGGTGTACGTCGCGGCGCACGGCGAGGTGGTCGAGGGCAGCGAGGACCACGTCCTGCTCACGTCGGACACCGATCCGGACGACGTCGCCGACGCCCTTCCGACGGTGGAGCTGGCCCGGCGGATGCTGCTCGACACCCCCGTGCGACGGCTGCTGCTGATGCTCGACACCTGCTACTCCGGCCAGGGCGGCCACGAGGTGACGGCCGCCGCGCTCACCAGGACGACCCGGCACTGGGCGGGCGAGCCCGGCACGGGGCTCGTCGTCGTCAGCTCCGCGCAGCCCGCCGAGCAGGCGAGCGTCGGGGCGTTCCCGCGCCTGCTGGGCGACGCCGTCGAGGACGTCTCGACGGCGGGACACGCGCCGTCCGCCCTGCCGTTGGACTCGGTGGTCAAGGCGATGAACGCCAGCCCGGCCCGGCCGAGCTTCCAGACGATCGGCATGACGATGGCCGAACTCACCGGCGAGGTACCGCCGTTCCTGCCCAACCCGCGCCACGGCACGCGCCCCTCGGGCGTGGACCTCGCGATCCAGCGGGCCGTCGAGTGGGACGCCGAAACCAGGCTGCGGGACGGCGAGTTCCGCTCCACCCTGCTGGTGCGGGCCAAGGGCGGCGACGGGTGGTGGTTCTCCGGACGGGTCGCCGCCCTGCGCGACATCACGCGCTGGCTCACCGAACCCGACCCGGCGCGACCCCTCCTCGCGGTGACCGCCTCCCCCGGCTCCGGCAAGACCGCCGTCCTCGGCCTCGTCGCGGCCCTGACCCACCCCGACCGGCGGCCCATGGTGCCCGTCGACACGATCGGTCTCCCCCAGGACGCCGTCCCCCCGGTCGGGTCGGTCGACGTCGCCCTGTACGCGCAGAACCTGACGACCGACCAGGTGCTGCGGGGCATCGCCGCCGGTGCCCGCGTGCCCGCCGAGACGCCGGGCGCGCTGCTGGACGCGCTGACCACGCCGGTCACCGTCCTCGTCGACGCCCTCGACGAGGCGGCCGACCCGCACGACCTCGTCCTGCGGCTGCTGCGCCCGCTGGCCGAGAACGCGGAGGGCCGGCTGCGCCTGCTCGTCGGCACCCGGCCCCATCTGCTGACGGACCTCGGGCTGCGGCGGGACGACAGCGTCGACCTCGACGCGTCCCGCTACGCCGACCTCGACGCCCTCACCGCCTACGCGGCGCGCTGTCTGCGGGAGTCGGCGGCCGGGAGCCCGTACCGGGACCGGCCCCGCGAGACCGCCGCCGTGGCCGAGGCGGTCGCGGCAGCCGCAACCCCGTCGTTCCTCGTCGCCCGCATCACCGGCGACACCCTCGCGGCGAGCACGTCGATCCCCGACTGGCGCGACCCCGCGTGGCGCGCGGCGCTGCCCCGGCTGCCCGGGGAGGCGATGCGCCACGACCTGGTGACCCGGCTCGGCGCCGACGCGGACCGCGTGCGCGACCTGTTGCGGCCGTTGGCGTTCGCTGAGGGGCGGGGGCTGCCGTGGGAGGACATCTGGGCACCGCTCGCCGCGCGGCTGGCGGGGGTGGGGTACGGGGACGAGGATCTGCTGTGGCTGCGTCGGCATGCCGGGGCGTATGTCGTCGAGGCGGTGGAGGCGGGGCGGTCCGCTTATCGGCTGTATCACGAGGCGTTGGCTGAGTACTTGCGGGAAGGGGTTGATGCCGCTGGGGTGCATGAGGTGTTTACCGAGGTGTTGCTGTCTCGAGTGCCGGTGGGGCTCAGTGGGGAGCGGGAGTGGGGGCGGGCGCATCCGTATGTGCTGCGGCATCTTGCTACGCATGCGGGGCGGTGTGGGCGGTTGGACGGACTTGTTGCCGATGCCGGGTATTTGGCGTGGGCGGGGCCTGATGAGTTGGTGCCTGCGCTCGATCATGTGACTACGCCGGGTGGGCTGTTGGTGCGGTCGGTTTACCGGGCGTCTTCGGGGGTGCATCGGGGGCTGCCGCCGGGGCGGCGGCGGGTGGTGCTGGCTACGGATGCGGCGCGGTTCGGGGCGGGTGAGTTGCATGAGGCGCTTGTGCGGCCGTTGCGGTGGTTTCCTCGGTGGGCTACTGGGCAGCAGGTCAGTCCGGCTCTTCGTGCGACTTTCGTCGGTAGCGGCGAACCGGTGACGGCGAGCGCGTGCACCGTACTCGACGGTCGCCCCGTCGCGGTCACCACGGGCCACGACTACATGGTCCGCCTGTGGGACCTCGAAACCGGAGCTGTCCGCGCCACGCACGCCGGTCACACGGACTCGGTGGACGCTGTCGCGTGCACGGTCGTGGACGGGCGTCCGCTCGTGGTGACTGCAGGCCGTGACGCCGAGTTGGGGCTGTGGAATCCGGCCACAGGCGCGGCGCGGAGCACGCCCACCGGCCACGGCCGTCACCTGCGGGCGGTCGCCTGCGCCGAACTCGACGGCCGTCCCGTGGCCGTGGTGGGTGGACCGACGCTTGAGGTCTGGGACGTCCGCGACGGCACCCGCGTCGTCGCCTACGACTGTTCCGTCGACGCGCTGGCGTGCACGGTCCTCGACGGCCGACCGGTGGCTGTCGTTGTGCGCCACTCGGCCCTCCAGGTGGTGGACCTGGCCACCGGTGCGCGGCGCAAGATCACGGACGACTTCCTCAGCGGTGACAAGTTCACCACTGTGGCCTGCGCCGTCCTGCGCCGGCGTCCGGTCGCGGTGACCGGCAACACCGACGGCACCGTCCGCGTGTGGGATCTCCGCACCGCCAAGGAGGTACTTTTCCTCCTTGCTCACGAGGACACGGTGACCTCGGTGGACTGCACTGTGATCGACGGATCGACCATCGCGGTCACCGGCGGAATCGATGGCACCGTCCGGGTGTGGGACCTTGTCAGGGGCCGGCCGCGCGCGGTCATGGCCGGCCATGAGCACTTCGTGTCATCGGTGACCTGCACCGCCCTCAGTGGACAGCCGGTCGCAGTGAGCACCGGGCTCGACGGCACGGTACGGGTGTGGGACCTCACCGCGCCCGTGAGCACCCGCCTGCCGGCCACCGGCCACGCCTCCGACATCGGCGCGGTCGTGACGGCGTTCGTGGACGGCGTCCACGTGGTGGTCACGGCCGGGCATGACGGCGTCGTGCGGGTGTGGGAGCTGGACACCGGGCTCCTCCGCGCCGCTCTCTTCGCGCACCCGAGCGCCATCTACGCCACCGCGTGCGCCGTCGTGGCCGGACGCACCGTCGCGATCGTCGGAGGAAGCGACAAGACCGTGAGGGTCTGGGGCTTGGACAGCGAAAGGCCGACGTCTAACCTCACAGGACACCAAGGACCGGTGAGGGGGATCGCGTGCACGACCCTGGCGGGACGGCCCGTGGCGGTCAGCGTCGGGGCGTACCACGACTCCCTGTTCGTCTGGTGGCTCGACACGGGCGATGTGTGCCGTGAGATCCACACCGGACACGAGATCGCGGTGAACGGCGTCGCGTGCTCGGTCGTCGGTGAGCGGCCACTCGCGGTCTCGGTCGGCCACGACGGCACCGCGCGGGTGTGGGACCTCACCACAGGCACCCAGCGCGCAACGTTGACGGGGCACGACGGCACCGTGGACGCGGTGGCGTGCGGATCGGTCGATGACCGTCCCGTGGCGGTCACCGGTGGCTGGGACGCGACCGTCCGGGTCTGGGACCTGACGACCGGTGCGGCCCTGCACACCCTCGTCGGCCACGAGCGCCCGATCTCCGCGATCGACTGCCGCCCAATCGACGGCGTGCCCTCTGCAGTCACCGTCGACAGAGGAGGGTCGGTGCGGTTGTGGGACCTGCGCACCGGCACGCAGTGCGACGCGTTCGACGTGACCGGCATGATCCTCGGTGCGCTGTGCATCAGCCCGCGCGGACAAATCATCATCGGCTCCGGCTGGGACCTCGTCGTGTTCGACCGAGCCGAACCACCGAGCCTGTTGTAGCCCCCGTCAGCACGACGAAGCCCGTCCCACATCTGTGGAACGGGCTTCGTTCTGGAGCGCTGGGCAAGCCTTGCACTTGCATTTCCCCACGGGAAGTGAGGCGTCTTTCCTTGGACCACCAACGCATCGTCCGTTCCCCCGAGTTGGGGTGTCCGGCGCAAGATCAATCATAGGGCACGGGAGGGGGTGTCCCGACCACCCGCCCGAACCACCCGCCCCCGTCCCGTGGTTGGATTTCGCTGTGACGCGACGGATCTTCATCGACAAGCAGAGCCCGAAGGCCTACCACGCACTGGTGCAGACCTCGGAGGCCGTGCGGGCGACGGCTGCGGAGGCGGGGCTCGGGCGGACCCTGATCGAGCTGGTGAACCTGAGGGTGTCGCAGCTCAACGGGTGCGCGTTCTGCCTGGACGTGCACACGAAGGCGGCCCTGCGCGAAGGTGACTCGGCGCGCCGGATCGGTGTGCTGGCGGCCTGGCGGGACACCGAGTTGTTCACCCCGCAGGAGCGCGCCGCGCTGGCGCTGGCGGAGGTGACGACCCTCACGACGGACGCGGAGGCGCAGGAGGCGGCGTACGCGCAGGCACGTGAGGTGTTCACGGAGGATCAGTTGTCGGCGGTGATCTGGGCGGCCGTCACGATCAACGCGTTCAACCGGGTGTCCATCATGAGCAAGCACCCGGTGCGCTGAGTGTCCGTCGATCCCGCGCTGTGGCGAACCGCCCTGGGTGATTTGACCGGCCGCCGCACCCTGGACCTGGGCGACAGAACGGCCGTGGACGGCCTGCACTGCGCTCCGGCGTCGTACGACGTGGTGTACGCGGCGGACGCGGCCCACCTCGACCCGGCCCGCGTCCTCCCCACTCTCGCGACCGCCCTCGCACCGGGCGGGACCCTGTGCCTCGCGGTGCCGGACCCGGACGCGTGGGTCGCCCCGCTCGCCGCTCACGGCCTGGTGGTGGACGGCGTCTCGCAGCACGTCCTGCGCGCCCACCGCCCCCTCCGCATCACCTCCCGCCCCCGCACCGACCTCCCGCCCGTTCCCCACGCGGCCCTCGGTGTCGGCGCGATCCTGCACGGCCCCCGGGGTCTCCTCCTCGGCCGGCACCGGCGCGGCACCTGGGAGTTGCCCGGCGGGACGGTCGAACCCGGCGAGTCGCTCCAGGCCACCGTGGTACGGGAGTTGCGTGAGGAGACCGGCGTCGAGGCGGACGCCGGGGACGTGCGGCTGCTCGGGACGCTCGTCGACCACGTGGACGGCGTCGTCCGGATCACCGTCGGCGCGGTCGTCTCCGCGTGGCGGGGTGAGCCGGGCGATCAGCCGGACGAGCGGGTCGGGGACTGGCGCTGGTATCCGCTCGACGCGCTGCCGCCGTCCCTGTTCGTGTGCAGCGCGCAGTCCCTGACGGCGTGGCGGCCGGACCTCCCGATCGATCACGCGCCCGCGCACTTCACGCCGTTCGCGGGGTGAAGCGTCCGTACAGACGTGCTTTCCTCACTCGTTCTCATGGTTTGACCTCGCATTCCCTGGTTCGTGCCCTGCCGCCGTAAGAGCATTCGGTCGACGGACGAGCAGGGGGCGACTGGTGAGACGACTGACGACGGTCCTGACGGTGTGTGCGGCGCTGGTGGGCGGGGCGCTGACGGGGGCGCCCGCCGAGGCGGCGGTGGCGCGGGGGGTGACGTATCGCCAGTACGACGTCGAGGGCGCGGCGGGGACGGCGCACGTCCATGTCCTGAGCGTCGATCTCAGGCTCGCGCGGCTGGGGCTGCTGTACCCGGGGGTGGTGGCGGGACGGGCGCCGATGTCTCGACTCGCCGACGCGCAGGGGGCGTTCGCCGGGGTGAACGGGGACTTCTTCAACATCAGCGAGGCCCAGCACCCGGGTGTCCCCGCGACCGGCGCGAGTGTCGGACCGGCTGTCGCGGACGGCGAGTTCCTCAAGGGCGCGGTGCCGGACGGCCAGCGTTTCGGGCCCACCCCGCCGCCCGGCACGGACACGCGGGACGTCTTCGGGGTCGGCCTCGACGACCGGGCCCGCCTCGGCACGCTCCCCTTCAGCGCCACGACCGACACGGGCTTGACCCTCTCCGGCCTCAACCAGTACGCCCTCCCCCGGGACTCGGTCGGCGCGTTCACCTCCCGCTGGGGCAACACCTCTCGCACCAGGGCGACTTGTGGCACCGACACGGACCGGGCGGCGCCGTGCGCGAAGGACACGTACGAGGTGAGCGTGCGGGGAGACCGGGTGACGGCGACCTCCCCGACCCCCGGCTCCGGCCCCATCGCCCCCGGCACGACCGTCCTGTTGGGCCGCGAGAAGGGCGCCCGGCAGTTGCGCACCCTCACCAAGGGCCAGCACCTGTCCGTGAGTTACCCCTTCGGCGTCCGCCACCCCGGATTCCGCTTCGCCCTCGGCGGCTACCCGATCCTCCGCCGAGGCACCCCTCTCCCCGGCCTCGACCACACGACGTCCGCCGTCCGCACGGCGATCGGCGTCTCCGACGGCGGCTGGCACGTGTACCTCCTGGCCCTCGACGGCGCCCCGCAGTACCGCACGGGCCTGACGATGACCGAACTCGCGGAGGTACTGCGGGACTTGGGGGCGAGGGAGGGGTTCTGTCTGGACGGGGGTGGGTCGACGACGATGGTGACGAGGGCGCCGGGGGACAGCCGGACGACGGCCTTGAACCATCCGTCAGGTGGAGCCGAACGCCCGGTTCCGAACGGAGTGGGTGTGTTCGGGAGTTAGGGCTTGATCCCCGCCACCAGATCCGCCGTCGCCGTCAGCCCGCTGTGAATCGTCGGCGCGATGCTCGTCCCCGCCAGGAAGAACCCCAGCAGCAGGCAGGTGAACACGTGGGACATCTTCAATCCCCCGTTGCGGACGAACACCACCACCAGAATCAGCAGCAGCACGACCAGGGAAACGGACACGGCCAACGCGAACCTCCTCCACTACGCCCGCTTTCGCGGCATTCGGCCGCAAGTGTGGCGCAGTGGAGGGGCGAACCGGCTGAGTGACCTGTCCCTCGAACGGGTGGTTACACCGATCGGTGGGTGTCCAGGAACGTCTCCAGCCCGGCGAGGTCGTCGGTGTTGAAGTAGTCGACGCCCGCGGTGAGCAGTTCGGTCCAGAGGGCGTCGCGGGCGGGCCCGGCGAGATCGGGGGTGGCCCAGAACCGCACTTTCTGGCCCAGCTCGTGCGCCTGGGAGACGGTCGCGCGCAGCCGGGTCCGCTCGGCCTCGGGGAACGTGCCGACGCCGAGCCAGGTGAAGTTGAGGGTCCAGTTGTCGCTGATGAGGGGGATGAGGGAGGCGGGCGCTGCGGTGCCGAGGTCGGCGAGGCGGCCGTCGTAGAAGGCGTGGCGGACGGTCTGCGCCGCGAGGGGGCCGCGTGCGGCGCGGTCGCCGGAGACGACGGCGGTGACGGCGCCCTTACGGACGCGGCCGTGGGCGTAGGTGGTGAACAGGCCGGGGTAGCGCCGCAGATGGCGGTCCAGCTCCAGGTAGGTGGCGGAGCCCTCGGTCTTGATGTCGATGAGGAGTTGGATGGGCCTGCGCCAACCCCGGTACACCGAGCCGTGGTTGGCGCGGACGCGGGCGGCCAGGGGCTCCAGGTAGAGGGATTCGAGCGTGCGGGTGGGGTCCAGTTCGCTCGCCTCGTGGGCGACGAGGAGTTGCCCGTCGACGAGGAAGATGTCCGCCTCGACGCTGCCGAACCGGTGGTCGAGGGCGTCGAAGAGGGGGCGGGGGTGCTCGTAGTCGTTGTGGGCGTGCGCGCGCCACAGGGGTTCACGGCGGGTGGGGTGCCGTTCGGCCGCGAGGGCGCTGACGCCGGGCAGGGCGACGGTGCTCGCGAGGGCGGCGCCGAACGCGCCGAGGGCTCTGCGGCGGGTGGTGAGGGCCATGCGCTGCTCCCTGTCTCGTGGGGGGTCCCCCGCGAGTATGCGGGCGTGGACACCTCAAGAGGAGGAAGCGGTATGGGAGTTGGCCGGACCGCCGCCACGTGTTCACCGAGACGGCGCGAAAAGGGGCCCGTCCTCGGCGGGACGGGCCCCAATAAGATGATCATCAGGGTGCTTGCAGGTCCACCAGCCCCGCCAGCACCGTCCGATGCACCCCCGCCGTCCCGTACGCGATCGAGTCGGCCTTGGCCCGCTTGAGGTACAGGTGCACGGGGTGCTCCCACGTCATCCCGATCCCGGCGTGCAGTTGCAGCGCTTCCTCGACGGCCCGCACGGCGACCGGCGACGCGTACGCCTGGGCGACCGCGACGGCCACCTCGACGTCCTCGCCGGTGGTGAGGGCGTCGGCCGAACTCCGGGCCGCCGCCCGCAGGTTGACGACCTCCAGCCACACCTGCGCGAGCCGGTGCTTGAGCGCCTGGAACCCGCCGACGGGCCGGTTGAACTGCTTGCGGTCCTTGAGGTAGCGGACGGTCTCGGTCAACGCCCAGTCCGCGATGCCCAGTTGCTCGGAGGCCAGCAGTCCGGCGGCGGAGCGCAGCGCGCGCTGCACGGCGGGCCCGGCCTCGCCGAGGCGCCGTCCGGGAGCCCCGTCGAGGGTGACGGTGGCGAGCGGGCGGGTGAGGTCGAGGGACGTCTGTGCGGTGACCGTCGCGTCGGCCGCCTCCACGGCGTACAGCCCGCCGTCCTCCGCCGGGACGAGCAGCACATCGGCGGCCACGGCGTCCGCGATCCCCGTCAACTCCCCGTGCAGGCGCCCGTTTTCGAGGCGTACGAAGGAGAACGCGGTGCCCGGCACGCGGTGCAGCCCGACCGCGAGGACGCCGATCGTCCGCCCGGCCGCGAGCCGTTCGAGGAGCTCGGTGTCCCCGCACTCCAGGAGCGCCTCGGTGGCGACGACGGCGCTGGACAGGTAGGGCACGGGCGCGACGGCGCGCCCCAACTCCTCCAGGACGACGGCGACTTCACGGTGTGTGGCGCCCTGCCCGCCCTGTTCCTCGGGGACCAGGAGCCCGGCGAGGCCCATGCCTTCGGCGAGCGCCTTCCAGGCGGCGAGGTCGTGCGGGGCGTCCGACTCGACGCGGGTGATGACGCCTGCCGGGTCGCAGTGGTCGCCGAGGAGGTCCCGGACGGCGGACCGCAGGGCCTCTTCCTCCTCGGAGTACAGCAGGTCACTCATCGGGCCAGGTCCTTCCAGGCGACGTCCTTGTCGGTGCGCGGCTCGGCGGGCAGGCCCAGGACGCGTTCGGCGACGATGTTCAGCAGGATCTCGGTGGTGCCGCCCTCGATGCTGTTGCCCTTGGCGCGCAGGTAGCGGTAGCCGGCCTCGCGTCCGGTGAAGTCGACGAGTTCGGGGCGGCGCATCGTCCAGTCGTCGTACAACAGGCCCTCGGAGCCGAGGAGTTCGACCTCCAGGCCGCTGATCTCCTGGTTGAGGCGGGCGAACGCGAGCTTCATCCCGGCGCCCTCGGGTCCGGGCTGTCCGGCGGAGAGCTGCTGGCGCAGCCGGTCGGCGGTGAGGCGGGACACCTCGGACTCGACCCACAGTTTCAGCAGCCGCTGGTGGAGGTCGTGGGTGCGCAGTTCGGGGCGTTCGCGCCAGGTCTTCGCGACGGGCCCGATCATGCCGCCCTCGCGGGGCAGTTGCATGCCGCCGATGGCGACGCGCTCGTTGTTCAGCGTGGTCTGCGCGACCCGCCAGCCGTCGCCGATCTCACCGAGCCGGTGCGCGTCGGGGATGCGGACGTCCGTGAGGAAGACCTCGTTGAACTCGGCCTCGCCGGTGATCTGGCGCAGCGGGCGGACGTCCACGCCCGGGTCGGTCATGTCGCACAGGAAGTACGTGATGCCCGCGTGCTTGGGGACGCTCGGGTCGGTGCGGGCGATGAGGATGGCCCAGCGGGCGTTGTGCGCGCCGGAGGTCCACACCTTCTGCCCGTTGACGATCCAGTCGTCGCCCTCACGCACCGCGCGCGTGCCGAGCGCCGCGAGGTCGGAACCGGCGCCGGGCTCACTGAAGAGCTGGCACCAGACCTCCTCGCCGGTCCACAACGGCCGCAGGAATCGGCGGTGTTGCTCGGGAGTGCCGTACTTGAGGATCGTCGGGGCCGCCATGCCGAGGCCGATGCCGTTGCGGCGGGCGTCGTTGTCGGGGGCGCCCGCCTCGGCCAACTGGGCGTCCACGGCGGCCTGGAGGGCGCGCGGCGCGTTCAGGCCGCCGAGGCCGACGGGGTAGTGGACCCAGGCGAGCCCGGCGTCGAAGCGGGCGCGCAGGAAGTCGAGGGGGTCGGTCGTCGCGGGCGGGTGCGCGGCGAGCAACTCGGCGGTGAGGCGCCTCAGTTCAGCGGCGTCGGTCATGCGGACACCTCCACGACGATCCGGCCCGTGGTGACCCCGTCGGCGAGCTTCTGCACGGCCTCGGCGGCACCGGCCAGCGGGACGCGCTCGCTCACGAGGGGCTTGACGGCGCCCCGGGCGGCGAGTTCGGTCAGCTCTTCGTGGCAGCGCAGGATCAGCTTGGGGTTCTTGGTGGCGTACAGGCCCCAGTGCAGGCCCAGGATGGAGTAGTTCTTCACCAGCGCGTGGTTGAGGGCGGGGCTCGGGATGGAGCCGCTCGCGAAGCCGACGACCACGATGCGGCCCTCGAACGCGACGGTCTTGGCGGACTGCTGGTACGCGTCGCCGCCGACGGGGTCGTAGATCACGTCGGCGCCCCGGCCGCCGGTGGCCTCCTTGACGGCGCCGACGACGTCGTCCGTACGCCGGTCGATGACGACGTCGCAGCCCAACTCCCGTGCCACAGCGGCCTTGTCGGGGCCGCCGACGACGCCGATGACCTTCGCGCCGGCCGCCTTGCCGAGCTGGACGGCCGCACTGCCGACTCCGCCGACGGCGGCGTGCACGAGGAGGGTCTCGCCGGCCTCCAGGCGGGCCCGGCGGTGCAGCCCGAACCAGCCGGTCTGGTAGGCGATGGACAGGGCGGCGGCCTCCGCGTCGTCCAGGGAGTCCGGGGCGGGCAGGAGGGTGGCGGGGTCGACGACGGCGTACTCGGCGAGGGCGCCGTGCGGCAGGACGGGGTTGCCGATCACCCGGCGGCCGTCCTCGGTCTCACCGCAGAACTCGACCCCGGGGGTGAAGGGCAGCGGGGGCTTGATCTGGTACTGGCCCCGGGCCAGCAGGGCGTCCGGGAAGTTGATGCTGACGGCGCGCACCTTCAGCAGGGTCTGGCCGGCACCCGGCGTGGGCGGCTCCACCTCCGCGAGCCGCATCACCTCGCTCGGCTCGCCGTTCTCGTGCACTTGCCATGCCTGCATGGGGGGCCTCCACGGGGGACTGCTCTGTCTGACCGGGGTCGGTTCGCATACTAAGCGGTCGCTTGCC
>DATCQX010001091.1:0-2933 GCA_036569285.1 Streptomyces sp. | reverse complement strand
GGGTCCGTGGACGCCTTGGCGGCGGAGAGGGCCTTGAGGGTGTCGTTGACCAGGACGTGCAGCTCGGGGTACTTCTCGAAGTGCGGGGGCTTGAAGTAGTCGCTCCAGAGGACCGACACGTGGTGCTTGGCCAGTTCGGCGCGCTGCTCCTTGATGACAACGGCGCGAGCCTGGAAGTGCGGGTCGTCGTTGGCGGCCATCTTCTCCTGTACGGCCTTCACCGACTCCGCCTCGATGCGGGCCTGGGCCGGGTCGTACACGCCGCAGGGCAGGTCGCAGTGGGCGCTGACCTTGACCTTGGGGGCAAACAGGCGGGAAAGCATGGAGCGTTCCTTCCTCGTGATCGTCTTCTCAGGTGGGACATTACTCCCTGAGGGACGGCTTTTCGCGGGCGCCCCCGGGGGCTTAGGACCAAAGTCCGGGGTGACACTGGACCCGCGGAGGACATATCCAGGGGAGGTGCCGGCGATGCCGGAGCTGTCGCAGGAGACGGACCGCGAGAGGGGAAGGACGGTGACGCCGTTCGGGCTCGCCGAGGTCACGGGCCCGTCCATGGTGCCCACACTGCGCCACGGCGACCAGTTGGTCGTCCGCTACGGCGCGAAGGTGCGCGCCGGGGACGTCGTCGTCCTGCGCCACCCCTTCCAGCAGGATCTGCTCGTCGTGAAACGGGCCGCCGAGCGGCGGGACGGCGGCTGGTGGGTCCTCGGGGACAACGCGTACGCGGGCGGGGACTCCACCGACTACGGGACGGTCCCGGACGAACTCGTGCTCGGGAAGGTCGTCCTGCGCTATCGGGCGCTCGGATCCGGACGGCGCTCGCCGCTGACGGTCGTCCGGTGGGCGCTGACGGCCGTGCGGCCCGTGCTCGGCGACCGGTCGGCCTCCAGACGCTTGCGCGCGCGGTAGGCGGCGACGTTGGCGCGGGTGGCGCAGCGGTCGGAGCAGTAGCGCCGGGAGCGGTTCGTCGAGGTGTCCAGGTAGGCGTTGCGGCAGGGGGACGCCTCGCACAGGCCGAGGCGGTCCACGCCGTGCTCGGTGAGGTGGAAGGCGAGGCCCATCGCCGCGATCGCCGCGTAGCCCGCGGTCGCGTTGGACGGGTGGTCCGCGAGGTGCATGTGCCACAGCGGGTTGCCGTTGTCGTCCCGGAAGTCGTGGCCCGAGATCTGCGGGCTGACGGGGAACTCCAGGAGCAGCGAGTTCAGCAGGTTCACGGCGAGTGTCTCGTCGCCGCCGTCCGCCGCGTCGAAGACGGCCCGCAGGCGGGCGCGGACGGCGCGGAAGCGGGTGACGTCCGCGTCGGTGACCCGGCGGGCCGCCTCCTGGCTCGGGCCGAACAGGTCGCGTACCGCGTCGACCGAGGTCAACGTGTCCTTGTTGCGCGCCGGTTCCTCGGTGTTGACGAGCCGTACGGCGTAGTCCGAGTAATAGGCCAGTTCCACTTGTAGTCCTTACGGGGGCGTTCTATCGTCGTCGTGTGCGCGGTCGGTAATGGCTGTTCGCGTCTACAGGGTATTACGTATGTCACGGAGGGGAGAGGTCCATGACCACGGTCGACACCACGGACTGGGCGGGCTGGCAGCGGAGCTGGGACCGGCAGCAGGAGTGGTACATGCCGGACCGGGAGGAACGGTTCCGCGTCATGCTGGACATGGTCGAGGCGTTCGCCGGCACCGCGCCCCGCGTCCTCGACCTCGCCTGCGGCACCGGCACCATCACCGCCCGCCTCCTCGCCCGCTTCCCCGACGCCGTCAGCGTCGGCGTCGACCTCGACCCCGCGCTCCTCGCGATCGCCCACGGCACCTTCGACGGCGACGAGCGGGTCACCCTCGTCGAGGCCGACCTCACCGACCCCTCCTGGCCGTCCCTCCTGCCCCACGACTCGTACGACGCCGTCCTGACCGCCACCGCGCTGCACTGGCTGCGCAAGGGCCCCCTGGAGACGCTGTACGGGCAACTCGGCGCGCTCGTGAAGCCCGGCGGGGTCTTCCTCAACGCCGACCACATGATCGACGAGTCCACGCCCCGCATCAACGCCGCCGAACGCGCCCTGCGCCACGCCCGCCAGGACGCCGGCAAGGCCGCCGGGGCCCTCGACTGGGCCCAGTGGTGGCAGCTCGCCGCCGCCGACCCGGCACTGGCGGAGCCCACCGCACGCCGGTTCGAGATCTACGGGGAGCACGCGGAGGGGGACACACCGTCCGTGCGGTGGCACGCGGAGGCGCTGCGGGCGGCCGGGTTCGGGGAGGCGCGGCCGGTGTGGTGCTCGCCGTCGGACACGCTGTTGCTGGCGCTGCGGTGAGAGGGCATCTTCTGGGGCGCCCTGTGTAATGCCGAAATAGGTCAATTTTTCAGGGATATTCCTGCGGGTGTAGAGGGCTTCGCCTCTTGTGAATTCCTCTTCGGGGATGCTGGTGACGGCTTTGCGCCAAGCTGTCGCCAGCATCCATATTTTCATTGATCGAATTGTGAAGGATGTGTACCGTCATCACGGACGGATTCGAAAGCGCGTTCGTCAATCATCGCGTTCACACTGTCCGGGTCGACCACCCGGACGATGCGTGACTCAAGAGATGGGGGGCTCTGTGTTCAAGACGTTGGCGCGTGTGCTGGCGCCTGCGGCGCTTGTGGCCGCAGCGATTGTTCCGCTCGTGGGCGGTACGGCTGTCGCCGACCCGGCCTGTGCGCAGGACGTGTACGGCAAGAAAATCCATTCCGGCAGCCAGTCCGGCTACCAGATCGACGTCACTCTCAACAGGTGCGACCGGCCGACCCGTGCGATGGCGAGATGCTCCGGCCTGGGTGGAGCCGGCGTCAACTACGGTCCTTCCATCACGCGAGGCACCAGCCGCACGGAATACTGTGCCAGGGGCTTTGACCTGGTGAACTACGGCTGGCAGGTTTACTACGACGGAAAGTGGAACAACCGCTGG
>DATCQX010001090.1:0-7428 GCA_036569285.1 Streptomyces sp. | reverse complement strand
CTCCCCCACCGACCAGGGCAGCAACGCCAACCCATGCCCAGCCGCCACGAGTCCCGTCAACACACGGACATCCACCCCCTCGTACCGCAACGCGGCCCGAAACCCATGTCCCCCACCAGCCGCACGCAAGTGCGAAAGCGGCAACGCCGTATCGGGAGCATCGATCCATCGCGCGTCCGCGAGGTCCGCCAGCCGCATCCCCGTACGGCCCGCCAGCGGATGCCCCGCAGGGAACAGCACGCCCACCGGCTCCTCCGAGACGCCGACGGTGGTCAGTGGTGCCACGTCGGGCAGGCGCAGCGGATCGCTGGGGGCGGCGAGGCCGTCCACGAGGCCGATGTCGGCGGCGCCGGTGGCGACGGCGGCGGGGACGTCCGCGCGGGCGACGACGCGCAGGGTGACGCCGGCCGGCGGGAGTGCGGCGAGGACGCGGGCGCCGAGCGCGGTCGGGGACGCGGCGAGGGTCAGGCCGTACGCGGGGGCGGCGGCGATGCGGGAGACGTCCGCGCGGGCGGCGTCCAGGCGCAGCAGGAGGGGGGCGGCGTGTTCCAGGAGGCGTTCACCGGCGGCCGTGGGGGTGACCGGGCGGCGGGTCAGGAGGGGTGCCCCGAGGTCCTGTTCGAGCGCCGCGATGTGCTGGGAGACGGCCGACTGGGTGTAGCCGAGTTCGCGGGCGGCCTCGGAGAACGAGGCGAGGCGGGTGACGGCGACGAAGGTGCGCAGGAGGTGCGGGTCCATACCCGCAGGGTGTCATCAGTTCTGCTTATCGGGGGTGCAGGGATCATCGTTGGACGTGAACTCGGACCGGATTCCAGGATGGACGGCATGACAACAGCCCGTATCGCCCTGGTCGGGGACCGTTCCCCGCACGTCGTCTCGCACACCCGCATCCCGCTCCTGCTCGACGCGCTCACGGTGCACGACCGGCTCGTCCTCGACGCGTACTGGATCCCGACCGAGGACGCGGCGCGGGAGGGTGCTCTCCAGGGGTTCGACGCGGTGTGGGTCGTGCCGGGGAGCCCATACCGCAGCGAGGAGGGCGCGGTGGCGGCGGTCCGGCACGCGCGTACCGCCGGGGTGCCGTTCCTCGGGACCTGCGGCGGGTTCCAGCACGCACTGCTGGAGTTCGCGCGGAACGTGTGCGGGCTCTCCCGCGCGGCCCACACCGAGTACGACCCCGACGCCGACGACCCGCTCATCACCCCCCTGGCCTGCTCCCTCGTCGGCCACGAGGCCGCCGTCACCATCGGGCCGGGCACCCTCGCCGAGGCCGCGATCGGCTCGGAACGGACGGTCGAACGCTACTTCTGCGCCTACGGCCCCTCCCACCACCTCGACACCCTCCAGGCCCACGGCCTGCGCTTCTCCGGCCACGACGAGGACGGCCATCCCCGGATCGCCGAACTCCCCGACCACCCCTTCTTCCTGGCCACCCTCTTCCAGCCGGAGCTCTCCGGCGACGGCTCCCGCCCGCACCCGGTGATCCGGGCACTGGCGCGAGCCGCCGTGGAACAGGCCGCACGTACACGGACGGGGCAACCGCTCGGCAGCCACACGTAAGTAGCTCTCCGGGCGAGGGCCGCCCGCCACGAGCGACACGCGACGGTCGGCCGGCCCCCGCCCCGCACCCACGCACACACCAACCCACCGGCCGCCCGTCACGCGCCCCCCCCCTCAGCCCGTGTGACCCCCATGTCCCCCGTGCCCGCCGCCACCGTGGTCGAACTTCAGCGCCTCCGGAGGCAGGACGACGAAGGGCCGCATCATGCCCATGTCCTCGTGCTCCAGGAAGTGGCAGTGGTACATGAAGCGTCCGTAGGCGCCGTCGAAGGTGCCCATGACCCGCAGGCCCTGGCCGCCGAGGGCGCGGAAGACGTCCTTGTAGCCCTGTTCGTTGGCGGGGACGGGGACGATGTCCGGCTTGAGGGTGATCGGAGTGGCGGTGCCGCCGGCCTCGGGGCGGAAGCCCGACCCGTCGTAGACGTCGCGGCCCATGATCTGGAAGTCGGCGAGGTGGATGTGCATGGGGTGGGCGAACGGCGCGAGGTTGAGGAAGGTCCACTGCTCGTAGGACCCCTCGGCGACGGTGAAGCCCAGGCCGTCGTTGAAGGTACGGGCGATGCGGCGGTACGTCTTCGGCACGCCGTCCGCCCCGGCGATCTGGATGATCCCGTCGGCGGGGAACTGGATGCCGTCGGCGTTCTCCAGGAGCTGCATCTCCCAGATCTCGGGGTGTCCGCCGCCGCCCTTGGTGCCCGGGGGCGTGAGGACGATCATCCGGTGCTCGTGCGGCGTGTCGTGGCTGATGCGGCGGAAGGAGCCGGAGAGGACCTCGGGAAGCTCGAAGTCGTCCGGTTCGCCCGCCTCGCCGACCCGGAACTGCATGACGTCCGGGTAGCGGACGTCACCCGCCGGGTCGGGCACGCCGGGGGCCTGGTTCGGGCCCTTGTTGACCAGCCGCAGGGTGCGCCCCTCCAGTCCGCGCAGGTCGAAGAGGAGGTCGAAGCGCTCCGCCGGGGCGGCGGTCAGCACGGGCATCGCCGCGTCGAAGTCGATCGGCACCGGGCGCGGCAGGAGGCCGCCGTCGCTGCCGATCTGGTGGACGACGCCAGGGACCGGGAGGTCGTCCTCGTCGAGCAGGACGAGGTTGTAGATGCGCCCGTTCGACGCGTTGACCAGGCGGAAGCGGTACCAGCCGGCCTCGACCTCGGCGTAGGGCCAGATGCGGCCGTTGACCGTGGAGTAGGGGCCGCTGAACGGGATCGAGACGGGCTTGCCGGTCTCCTCGCTGACGCCGACGATCTGCGTCTTGTGCAGCAGGCGCCCGTTGAGGCGGCCGTCCTCGTCGGTGTCGAGGTTGCGGTCGGCGAGGAGCAGCGGGATCTCGCGGGCGCCGGAGGGCAGGCCGAGGGCGTCCTCCTCGTCGTCCCTGATCAGGTACGTGCCGTAGAGGCCCGTCATCACGTTCCATCGCGTGATGTTCATGGCGTGGTCGTGGTACCACCACTGGACGGCCTGGTGGTCGTTCGGGTACTCGGAGAGCTGGGCGTCGCCGAAGCCCACGGCGTTGTCGGCCCAGCCGTCGTTCCCGCCGCCCGTCTGGGCGCCGTGGAGGTGGGTGACGGACCAGGCGGGCAGGGCGGCGACGTCCTTGTTGGGTTCGACGCCCTCGCGGCCCGGTACGGTCGTCGTCCCCGCGCGCTGGACCTCGACGGCGGTGACGGGGTACTCGCTCCCCTCGGGGATGCGGTTGGTCCAGGCGATGCGCACGCGCTGGCCCCGGCGGACCTCGATGGTGGGGCCCGGCACCACGCCGTCGTAGCCCCACATCTGGGTCGGCGGGAGCTGGGGGTGCAGGCGCACCCACGCGGGCCGCAGGGCGATCTCGGTCTCCTGCGTGACGTCCCCCTGTGCGGGGCGCAGGACGGGCGGGACGGTCAGCGGTGCGACGAACGGCGTCAGCTCCTGCTCCGCCGCGAGCTTCGTGTCGTCCGCGATGTCGTTCTCGGTGGTCTTCTCGACGGTGTCGGTCATCAGCCACTACCCCCGTAGTGTGTCGGATGGGACATTCCCCTCACCTCAGAAGACTCAGCAAGCCCCTCCGTGGTTCAGTGAATGTCCTATTCCGCAAGAAAAAGTTATGAAAACACCGGATTGATCTCCCCGAAGGCCGCAGGGGCCCGGTCCGGGAGGAACCCGTGGGCACGCGCGGCGAGGTACGGCGCCTTGTAGCGGTCGACCTCGCGGTGCCAGTTCAGGACCCCGGACATCCAGTGCCGCAGAGCGCCGACGTAACGGTTCATCGCCGCGCGCGCCTGCGCGGACAGGTCGAAGTCGTCGTACAGGACGGGCAGCTCACGCGCCACGATGTGCTCGAACTGCTCCATGCGCTGGTTGATCAGGTCGGCGACGACGCGCACGCCCGTCGGGTAGTCGCAGCCGAAGAAGTTCTGGACGACGAGGATCGCGTTGTGCAGCTCGCCCTCGTACTCGATCTCCTTCTGGTAGGAGAAGACGTCGTTCAGGAGGGCCCCGAAGTCGATGGCGGAGTTCTCCAGCGCGCGCACGGGCCCGGACGCGTAGACCTCGGGCGGGACCGTGGTGCCCTGCCCGAGGCGGGCCAGGGCGATCGTCAGGTCGGAGCCGAAGGTGGCGCGGCGCATCTCCAGGTAGTCGACGGGGTCGGGGACCCGGTGCTGGAGCTGGTTGGACAGCTCCCAGAGCCAGCTCTCGGTCATCTTGTCGACGGCCGCCTTGAAGACGGCACGTTCCTGCGGTGACATGTCCGCCGCCGTGTCCGCCCACAGGTCGACGAGTCCGCGCTCCATCCCGTTCGCCGGGATCACCGCCGCCGGCTCCCCGTCGAGGGGCATGCAGGCCGAGAGGCGGGCGGTGGCCACGCGCGCGCCCGCGAAGTCGCCGCGCCTGCCGAAGACGAGGGGGTAGTAGTCGTCCGCGTACGTCCCCCAGGCGAGCCACCGGGAGCTGAGGTCCAGCTCACCGGCGTCCGCGCGCGGGCCGATGCCCGCGGCGCACAGCGGGAGGTCGGCAGCGCGCAGCCGGTCCTCGTCCCAGACGCCCTCCTCCAGCATGCCCATGGCGTGCATCCAGGGCACGAGCCGCGCGCGGGCGCCGTCCAGGTGCGGGTTCAGCTCCACCTCGTACGGCATCCGCAGGTCGGGCAGCAGGGACGGGCCGACTTTCCGATACGGCACGTGCGTGTACGCGCGCGTGCGCTCGGCGGCGGCCGTCGCGAGGAGGGCGCCGACACCGGCGGCGGACGTCCCGGGGCCGGTCAGCCGCTCCCAGGGGTTCGCCTGGCGGGCGCCCTTGTTCATGTACCGGCTGGAGCGCATGTGCCACTCCTGCCCGCCGGACTGCCAGTCCTGGAGCCCCTTGGTGTAGGCGCCGATCGCGGCCAGCTCGTCCGGGCGCAGCCCCTTCTCCAGGGCGACGGCCGGGACCTCGGTGAACGCGGTGTGCTCGAACTGGTGCAGCCGGGAGGTCAGGATGTCGTTGACGGTGTCGGCGGCCTCCTGCGTCGTGCAGCCGAAGAACGTCTCCAGGACGAGGACGCCGTTGCTGTTCTCGCCCTCGTCCTGCACCTCCCGCTGATAGGAGAACAGGTCGTTGCGCAGGTGCACGGCGTCGGAGAACGTCTCCATGAGCACCCTCAGCGGCCGGGTGCCCGCGACGGCGGCCGGGACCTCGGCGGTCGCGTACTCGACGAGCCCCGCCGACCAGGGGGCGCCGCCGACCTTGCGGCGCATCTCGATGTACTCGACGGGGTTGGCGATGCGCCCTTCGTCGATGTTGGACAGCTCCCACATCGACTCGTTGAGCAGGTGCTCGGTGGCGACGGCGAACCGGCGCCGCCAGTCCTCGGACATCGCCGGAACCGTCCGCGCCCACAGGTCCGCGAGCCCCGCCTCGACCGGGTTGCGCGCCTCGGGGACGGGCGTCGCCGGGTCCAGCGGCATGAACAGCGGCAGCCGGTCCAGGTGGGCCTTGCCGGCCGCGCGGTCGGGGGTGCGTTTGTACATGTCGAGGAAGTGGTCGTCGAAGAAGAACACCCACACGTACCAGTCGGTGATCAGCGAGAGCGCGTCCGCGTCGCAGTCGGGGTGGGTGTACGCGCACAGCAGGCCGTAGTCGTGCGCTTCGAGGTCGGCCTGCTCCCAGATGCCCGACCCCTCCAGCATGCCCATGTCGCGCGCCCACTCCGTCGAGTGCGCGCGGGCCTGTTCGACGTGCGGGTTCAGCCGCGCGGGGTGCGGCATGTAGAAGTGCGGGAGTTCGAACGGCTGAGTCATGGCCGGGCCCTACCCAGCCCCCTCCGGGGGCATCCGGACGGCGGCACATGATCACACCATCGCGTGAATCCGTCCCGAAAAGCTGTACGAGCGCGGCGTTCCGGGAACACGCCCGCACTCCCCCACGCCCTCTTGCCACCGACGCCCCCTCCCCTCACCGTGACCCCTATGACGACCCCCTTCGCGCTCCCCCACGAGCTGCACGGCGACGGCGCCCACAAGGTGTTCGCGGTGCACGGCTGGCTCGCCGACCGCACGGCCTACGCGCCCGTCCTGCCCGACCTCGACCGGACGTCGTTCCAGTACGCCCTGGTCGACCTGCGCGGCTACGGCGAGGCCCGGGACGCGGACGGCGCGTTCACGACCGGCGAGGCCGCCGCCGACCTCGTGGACCTCGCCGACCGGCTGGGCTGGGCGCGCTTCTCGGTCGTCGGCCACTCGATGGGCGGCGCGATCGGCCAGCGCCTCCTCGCCCAAGTCCCGGGCCGGGTACGGCGGTTGGTGGGTGTCTCCCCGGTGCCCGCGTCGGGGCTCGACCTGCCGCCGGAGCAGTGGACCCTGTTCGCCGAGGCCGACAGCCGCCCCGAGAACCGCCGGACGATCCTCGACGTCACGACCGGCGGCCGGCGCCCCGCCGCCTGGCTGGACCGCATGGTCGCCCGCTCCTTCGCCGTCAGCGACACGAAGGCGTTCCGCGCCTGGCTCGACTCCTGGGCCCGCGACGACTTCCACGACACCACCCAGGGCTCCCCGACCCCGTCCCTCGCGGTCACCGGCGCCCTCGACCCGGCCCTGTCGGCCGACTTGATGCGGCACACCTGGATGAGCTGGTACCCGAACGCCGAGCTGCACGAGCTGCCGTCGGCGGGCCATTACGCCATGGACGAGACGCCGTTGGAGCTGATCCGGGTGGTGGAGGACTTCCTGAGGGCGGACGACACGGACGCGGACGACGCCGACGACACGAACGGCGCCTGAGGCGCGCCCGCTTGAGGCCCCTCGCCTCAACTCCCGCGCCGCACCTGCACCAACGCCCGAGTCCCCCCGATCCGCCACCCCCACCCCTCACGTGCCGTCAGCGCCGCCTCCGTCTCGGCCGAAAGCCCCGTGATCACATCGGACTTGAGGGTGCGCAACGCCGCCACGGTCCCCGGAAAGTACTCCGTGACCTCCGCGAACGGCGTGGTCGGCGGCCACAGCCGATCCCCCACCAGCCGCCGGTAGTTGAGATCCCCCTTGAGGATCGTGACAGAGGCCGAGGCGAAGTCGGCGCGCAGGTCGTCCGGCATGTCCGCGTACGGCAGGGGCGAGGCGGAGAAGGGGTGCGCGCGGACGGTGAGGGTGCCGTCGGAGAGGGCGGCCCAGAGCCGTCGTCCGTGTTCACCGGCGGCGCCCGACGCGGTGACCAGTCTGCGGACGGCGTCGAGGACGTCGGCGGGCGTCGCGTCGGAGACGTAGTAGGGGTACGGCTTGACGTGCAGGACGGCCCACCCGATCTGACACTCCGTCAACAGGTGGGAGAGGAGCAGCAGATCGGGGACGAGTTCACGCCCCGCGTTGTCCGCGACGAGGCACACGCCGGCCGCGCCACCCCGAGCCGCCTCCTCCAGCGCCG
>DATCQX010001089.1:0-3609 GCA_036569285.1 Streptomyces sp. | reverse complement strand
ACACCTGTCCTGTGGGCGACAAGCCCGGGAGGCACGATTCATGAGTGAGCGAGCTCTTCGCGGCACGCGCCTCGTGGTGACCAGCTACGAGACGGACCGCGGCATCGACCTGGCCCCGCGCCAGGCCGTGGAGTACGCATGCGAGAAGGGGCACCGCTTCGAGATGCCCTTCTCGGTCGAGGCGGAGATCCCGCCGGAGTGGGAGTGCAAGGTCTGCGGAGCGCAGGCACTCCTCGTGGACGGCGACGGCCCCGAGGAGAAGAAGGCCAAGCCCGCGCGTACGCATTGGGACATGCTGATGGAGCGGCGCACCCGCGAGGAACTCGAAGAGGTTCTCGAGGAGCGCCTGGCTGTACTGCGGTCCGGGGCGATGAACCTTGCGGTGCATCCCCGGGACAGCCGTAAGTCCGCGTAGCCCTGCGGGGCTTCGGCCGGACTTCAGCGTGCGTTAGATGAATGACCGCGGGCGCCGTGCGTGTTGATCACGTACGGCGCCCGCGGTCTTTCGGCTGCCCACAAAAGCCTGCCGGGAAAGAGTGAGCCCTTCCAGAGTCGGACCCCGAGAGGGCCGGGCGCTGGAAGGGCTCAGTCCTGGAGAGGCTCAGTACGTCAGCGGCGGGCGCTGGTCCTGCGGGCCGTCCGCCTGGGTGCCGTCCTCCCGGATGACCTCGCCCTGGACGACCTTGCCGTCCGGGCGGTGGATGCGGGCCTGCTGGAAGACGTCGCCGAAGGTGCCGGGGCCGGCCGCGCGGAGCTTGCGCTCGACCGTGCGTTCCGCGTAGGCGGAGAGGGCCTTCTGGACCGGGGGGATCAGCAGGAGGAGGCCGACGGCGTCGGAGATCAGGCCCGGGATCATCAGGAGGAGGCCGCCGAGCATCATGAAGCCGTTGCCGCCGCTCGCCGCCGGGGAGCCACCGCGCTGCAGCGCCTCGTTCAGCGCCCGGAAGGCACGGCGGCCCGCACGCTTGATGACCACCGAGCCGAGGACGATCCCCGCGACCAGCAGGAGGAAGACGACGAAACCGCTCGCCGCCTTCGCGACCACGGTCAGCAGCCAGATCTCCAGCACCAGCCAGGCCGCGATCCCGAGCGGCAGAAACGTCCGCACACGGGAGCGCAGGGGCCGGAGGGAGGACGTGGGGGTCGATGCGCCAGTCATGCCTCCAGTGTGCCTGGAGGCGGCTCAGGGCGGCATAAGGGCACGATCGGGCCTAGCTGTGCCCTTGGGAACCCCTTGAGGAGCCGCCCCTTGAGCGCGCCCGCGCCCCCGACCGCTACGGCTGCTGTTCCTCCACCCGGCGCGCAGGCACCGTCTTCGACCGCTTGCCGGTGATCTTGCCGACCCGCTCCGAGGCGCCCCACGCGGTGACGCGCCACAGCGCCTCGACCATGATGTCCCGGCTCATCTTGGAGTCGCCCAGCTCTCGCTCGACGAACGTGATGGGCACCTCGACGACGTGGAAACCGGCCTTCACCGCGCGGCGGGCCAGGTCGACCTGGAAGCAGTAGCCCTGGGACGCGACCTCGTCGAGGCCGAGCCCTTCGAGGGTCTCGCGGCGGAAGGCGCGGTAGCCGCCCGTGATGTCGCGCAGCGAGAGGTCGAGCGCGAGGCGGGAGTAGAAGCTGCCGCCACGGGAGATGAACTCGCGGGTCTTCGGCCAGTTGACGACCCTTCCGCCGGGGACCCAGCGGGAGCCGAGGACCAGGTCGGCGCTCTTCAAGGCCGTCAGCAGGCGGGGCAGTTCCTCGGGCTGGTGGGAGCCGTCGGCGTCCATCTCGACGAGGACGCCGTAGCCGTTGTCCATGCCCCAGCGGAAGCCCGCGAGGTAGGCGGCGCCGAGGCCCTCCTTGCCCTTGCGGTGCATGACGTGGACGTGGTCGTCGCCGGCCGCGAGCTCGTCGGCGAGTTTGCCTGTGCCGTCGGGGCTGTTGTCGTCCGCCACGAGGATGTGGGCCTCCGGGACCGCCTCGCGCACCCGGCCGACGATGCGCTTGATGTTCTCCGCCTCGTTGTAGGTCGGAATGATCACCAAGGCATCGCCCAGGGGGCCGAACCGCCGTCCGCGGTCCTGTGCCGCGAGGGTCCCGTCGCCGTCGTTCACCGCTACCCCTTCAAGTCGTACGCAGGGGACCACCATAGTGGTCGCCGTCTGCGGCGACATGCCGGATCGTGCCTACAGTGGTGTCGAATCCCCAAGAGTGGGGTAAGACTGCACGTTCGCCCGCCCCGCTCCCCGACGACGGGATGTACGACGGGGGTGCGCGAAGTTAACTCTGCGGGTGGAGGCCCGGCGCCCTTCGGGCCGACCAGGGGCCCGCTGGCTGCGGGTCGACCGAAAGCCGTTGTCTACTGAACGCCGGGCCCCACCCGGGTCGCACCTCCCCGTTCGGCGGAACGTTCCGTCGCCGCTGTGCGAGCGCTGGGCCTGGCTGCCGGTGCGGTGCGGCCGGGGCGGCGCACCGTCCCTGACCCAGTGGCTCCGCGGCGGCCGTGGAGGTTCCCCGGCGGGGCGTCCGGCAGTGGACTCGCCGAACCTACCTGCCCCCCGCCGCCCACTGTCAACACCGCCCCCACCTGCGCATCTCCCTTCAACTCCCTGGTCAGAAGCGGGCTTCCCGAAACGGGGGGAGCCCGCGCAGACGGGTGATCTTGGGGTGAGTGGGGGGTGGGGGTCACTCGGGCGGGTGTAGAGGTCGGTGGGTAGGCGGGCGGGGCGTGGAGAGCTGGGAAGGGTGACGGGCAGGCGCAGGGGGGGACGACAGAAGGGGGCGGAAATTCGAACAAGTGGGCGGATCCGGGCGGCGGGAGGGGAGAGTGCAGGGGGCGTCGGGCCGTGGTGATCGCCTGACGAGCAGCAGGCCGGGGCGGGGGCCAGAGGGCCGGAAGGGCAAAGGGCGGGAACCGAGGCCGGGGGCAGCACGCATCGTCCGCGTGCGCCGTTCAGCAGTGACCGTCCCGCGGGGCGGGGGCGGCGGTCATCGCCCGTCGTCGGCCTCCGGCGGACAGCAGACCGGGCGGGGCCGAGGGCGGATCACCGTTCATCAGTCACCGCCCAGCAGGCCGGGGCGGAGGGCAGAGGCCGGGGGCAGAGTGCACCGGTCACCGGCCGCAGATTGCAGGCAGCGGGCGTCGGACGACGGGCCGAATCGAGGGCAGGGGGCCGGGGCTGGGGGTTGGGTGGACTGGCAGCGGGCAAAGATGTTCAGCCTCGGCCCTGCCCCGGCGGACGCCGTCCACAGACGACACACAGCAGACGCCCAACGGGTCTAGGGGCGCGGGGCCGTATCGACATGCGGCTCCGCCCCGTGGGCGTGATCAGCCGCGACCGGCACACACCGGCCCGCACCCGACCCGCAGCGTGTCAGCCCCCGACCACATCCGCACCGGACTCACCCACCCCCTACCTCTCGAACACCGTCCGCCCCCCAACCACCGTCCGCAGACAGACCGGCAGCTCCCGCCCCGGCGTCAGGTCCGGCAGGCCCGGTGTGCCGGAGCGGGGGTCGGTGGACCAGCGGGAGACTCGGTCGTCGGGGGTTTGGACGATCAGGGCGTCGGTGTGCCAGATGGCGTAGTCGGCGGGGGCACCGGGGACCAGGGTGCCGGCG
>DATCQX010001088.1:0-9780 GCA_036569285.1 Streptomyces sp. | reverse complement strand
GGGGATCTGGGCGGTCAGGGTGCCGTCGCGGGCGATCAGGGCGCCGTGTGGGCCGTCCTTGGCGACGATCAGGGGGATGCGGCGGCTGAGTTCGGCCGCTGCGTCCGCTGTTGCCGGCAGGCCCGTGAGCAGGCACGCCTCGTCGCGGCTGGGGAGCAGGACGTCGATCCCGTCCACGAGTTCCAGGAACCGCTCGGTGCCCAGTTCCGCGAGGAACCCGGCCGACGCGGGATCGAGACTCACCGTCACTCCACGCGCGCGTGCGGACGCGATGGCGATGCGCACCAGCTTCTGCCCGGTGCCGGAGAACAGCAGATAACCCGACAGGTGCATCCGGACGACGCCGTCGAGCAGCCCCTCCGACCAGTCCCCGGGTCCCAGCCGCAGCGCCGCCCCGCTGTCCGTGAGAAACGTCCGCTCGGCCGCCGTCCCCGAGTCGACGAGACAGATCACCGTCCCGGTCGAGGCCTCCGGATCGACGACCAGCCGAGGCCGTACCCCGCAGCCGATCAGCTCCCCTTCGTGCCAGGCCGCCTCCTGTTCCCCCACCCTCCCCAGCAGCCGCACGTCCCCGGCGCCCCAATGGGCCGCCCAGCACGCCACATTGGCCCCCGCCCCACCGGGCAGCCGCCGCACCACAGCCGCCGTGTCGGTCCCCACGGCCAGCGGCCCCCGATACCGCGCGACCACATCGGTGACGACGTCCCCGACGACCAGCAGCCCACCCCCCTCACGCGCCGTGGCGACACCCTCGGAGAGAGCCGCACGGTCGGCGCCGGTGATGCCGTCGGCTGCGAGCGCTCCACGGCCGTCCGCCGAACCCCCGCCCGTCATCGCGCCCCCAGCGCCCCGCTCCCGCCCCGCCGCCTCAACCGCCCGCCCAAGCCGCCGCGATCCGCCCCGCGAGCCGCACGTTGCCGCGTACGGCCGCGAGGTTGGCCTCCAAGGACGCGCCGTCGGTGTGGCGGACGAGGTAGCCGAGGAGGAACGGGGTGACGGCCTGGCCGGTGATGTTCTCGGCCTCGCAGGCGTGGAGCGCGTCGGCGAGCACGCGCGCGTGGAGGCCGGGATCCAACTGCTGGTCCCGGGGGACGGGGTTGGCGACGATCAGGGCGGACTCCGGGGCGTCGAGCCGGTCCTGAGCCCGCATCACCTCGGCCACCTCCCCGGGCGTACGGAGCGTCCACTCCACGGGGTGACCGGAGTCGGAGAGGTAGAAGCCGGGAAAGCGGTCGGTGTCGTACCCGGCGACGGCCACGCCGAGGGTCTCCAGGCGCTGGAGGGTCGCGGGGACGTCCAAGATCGACTTGACGCCCGCGCACACCACGGTGATCCGCGTCCGCGCCAGCAGCCCGAGGTCGGCCGACTCGTCCTGCGTGACCGTCCACTCCCGGTGCACGCCGCCGAGCCCGCCGGTCGCGAAGACACGCACCCCGGCCAGCGCCGCGAGCTGCGCCGTCGCCGAGACGGTCGTCGCCCCGCTCGCCCCGGCGGCCACCGCGAGCGGCAGGTCGCGATGGCCCAGCTTGCGGATGCCGTCCTCGCTCGCGATCCGCTCCACCTGGTCCTTGTCCAGGCCGACATGGGGCCGCCCGTCCAGCACGGCGACGGTCGCCGGTACAGCGCCCTCCTCGCGGACGACGGCCTCCAGCTCGCGCGCCACCTGGAGGTTGCGCGGCCGGGGCAGCCCGTGCGCGATGATCGTCGACTCCAGCGCCACGACGGGCCTGCCCGCCGCGAGCGCCTCCCGCACCTCTTCCGACACCACCAGCACCATGGGCCCGCCTCCTGTCGGTCGCTCTCCCCTTCATCTCTGGCGACCACCCCGGCCGGTCAAACCCAGACGGACTGTGGGAGACACCACCGCGCCGGAACGCATGACGGACGACTCCGCAGGCACCGGCCACGCCACGCCGCGCTTCTTCGACCCGGTCTCCACGCGCACCGAAGCACCCCTCAGAACAACGGCTCCGGCAACACCCCCTCCAGCGCCAGCAGCCGCCGCTTCGTCTCCAGGCCGCCGCCGAACCCGCCGATCCCCCCGTCGCTCTCCACGACTCGGTGGCACGGCACCACGATGGGCAGCGGATTGGATCCCATCGCCGCCCCGACTGCCTGTGCGGCCTCCGGCTGGCCCACGCGCCGGGCGAGGTCGCCGTACCCGACGACCGAGCCGTAGGGCACGCCGGCCGCCAGTTCGCGCAGCACTCGCCGGTTGAAGCCGGAGATCAGCGACCAGTCCAGCGGCAGCGTGAACTCCCGGCGCCCGCCCGCGAAGTACTCCTCGACCTGACGGACCGCCTCGGTCAGCACCGGCGCGTCGGGGGCCTGGACCGGCTCGGCCCCCAACCGGTCCGTCAGCCGCTCCAGCGCTCGCCCCCGCACCGCGTCCCCCGCGTGGAACACGACGTTGACCAGCCCCTCGCCGGTCGCCGCCAGCAGCAGCGGCCCGATCCCGCTCTCGACGACGCCCCACACGACCCGCGCCCCGTACTCCCCGTCCCTGCTCATGCCACCACCGTACGACCCCCCACTGACAACGCCCTCGGCTCACACCCCCGGGAACGCCCCCCGCACCACGTCCGGCTTGTTCGTGATGATGCCGTCGACCCCGTACCCGGCCGCCCGCCGCGCGCTCGCGGCGTCGTCGACCGTCCACACGAACACGCTCAGCGGAAGGCCGTGCGGCCCCCACTGCGCGTGCACGGCGCGGACGTAGTCGCGCGTCACCGTGGTGTGCGACGGATTGATCAGATCGGCGAAGCGCGCGTAGGAGGGCAGGTCGGCGACGGCCGGGGTGCCGAGGAAGCCGGTGCGGACGGCCGGCCTGAGGGTGTGGACCGTACGAATGCTGTCGGCGCTGAAGCTCTGCACGACCAGCCGGTGGAAGACGTGCTTCCAGTCGAGCCAGCCCTCGTTGGCGAGCACCTTGATGATCTGCTGCTCGATACCGGGATAGAGCTGCGGATTCTTGATCTCCAGGAGGAGTTTCTGCTGGTGCCTGTCGAGACGGTTCACGAACTGCTTCAGCGTCGGCACCCGCTCACCCGCGAACGCCGGTCCGAACCAACTGCCCGCGTCGAGCTGCGCGATCTCCGCGGCCGTGAAGTCTTTCACTTTCCAGGGAGAGCGGTGTGGAAAGATCTTGGCCGCATTGGTGGTGCGGCGCAGCGTGTCGTCGTGGATCACCACCAGTTCGCCGTCCTTCGTCCGCTGGACGTCGTTCTCGACCCAGGCGACGTTCATTTCGGCCGCTTTGTCGATGGCGGCCAGCGTGTTCTCCGGAGCCTGCGCGGACGCTCCCCGGTGGGCCACGACGGTCGGCGCGGGACGGGCTGCCGCCCACGCGTCAGGGGCCGGCGTGAAGAGCGTCGCGGCGGCGCCGAGAAGGATGGTGGTCGTAACGGCGGCTACGCGCGCGTGCATGAAGCCTCCTCGCTTTCTGTGATCAGGTAAGGGTCCACTGTGACAGCACAGGGGCGGCGCGGAAGGAGCCCCCTGATGGCCACAGAATGAATGGAGGCAGCCACACGCGCTCACCACAGGCGCACAAGTGGGGCAAGGGAGTGTTTCTTTGCCGGAAAATCGTTCGACCATTCCGGTGGGGGTCATACTCTCTGCGTCGACCCTGACCGCTCGGCGGTCTCGGGAAGGGGCGCATTCCAGGGAAGAGTCAATCAACAGGGCGGAAGGGCAACCCCGCATGCAAGGCACGGTCGACGGATTCAGCTACGGACTCGTCACCCCGCTGGTGGCCTACTTCATGGCCTGCCTCGGTGGTGCTCTCGGTCTGCGCTGTACGACCAGAGCCCTGCTCGTCTCCCACTCCTGGCGCCCGGGCTGGCTCGTCCTCGGCGCGGCGGCGATCGGCTCCGGCATCTGGACCATGCACTTCATCGCCATGATGGGCTTCACCGTCCAGGGCGCACCCATCCGGTACGACAAACCCCTCACGTACGCGAGCCTCGGTGTCGCGATCGTCATGGTGGGCATCGGGATCTTCATCGTCGGCTACAAGGGAGCCTCGGGAACCGCCCTGTTCACCGGAGGGACGATCACCGGGCTCGGCATCGCCTCCATGCACTACCTGGGCATGGCCGGGATGCGGCTCAACGGCAAGCTGGAGTACAACACGGTCACCGTCGCCGCGTCCGTCGCCATCGCCATGGGGGCCGCGACCGCCGCGCTGTGGGCCGCGGGACAGGTCCGAGGGTTCCTGTGGAGCGTGGGCGCGAGCCTCGTCATGGGCCTCGCCGTCAGCGGCATGCACTACACCGGGATGGCCGCCCTCAGCGTCCACCTCCACCCCGGCGACACCACCTCCGGCGACTCGCCCGCCTCCCTCCTCGCCCCGATGCTGATCGGCCCCCTCGCCTTCCTGGCCCTCGCCGCCGTCGTCGTCGTCTTCGACCCCCAGATGGTCATGGGCAGACCCGCCCTACCCCCCGTCGAGCACAAACCCGGCGTCCCTGCCCACCCCGCAGCCCACCACACCGGGCGCCGCCCCGGCTTCCGCGCCCGCCGCGGCGCCGCCCGCCGGGACGTGCGCGCCCCGCAGAGCCGCTGACACGTAAAACCCCTGATGGGATCCCGTTGTCAGTGGGGGGTCGTACGGTTGATGGCATGCGGCCCGTTTCCAGCATCGAACGTACGGTGGCGCCCTTCGAGGTCGTCAGCCCCTACCAGCCCAGCGGCGACCAGCCGGCGGCCATCGCCGAGCTGAGCAAGCGCATCGAGGCCGGCGAGAAGGACGTCGTCCTCCTCGGCGCGACCGGCACCGGCAAGTCCGCCACCACCGCGTGGATGATCGAGAAGCTCCAGCGCCCCACGCTCGTCATGGCCCCGAACAAGACGCTGGCCGCCCAGTTGGCGAACGAGTTCCGGGAACTCCTCCCGAACAACGCCGTCGAATACTTCGTCTCGTACTACGACTACTACCAGCCCGAGGCGTACGTCCCTCAGTCGGACACCTACATCGAGAAGGACTCCTCGATCAACGAGGAGGTGGAGCGCCTGCGCCACTCCGCCACGAACTCCCTGCTCACCCGCCGGGACGTCGTCGTGGTCGCCTCCGTCTCCTGCATCTACGGCCTCGGCACCCCCCAGGAGTACGTGGACCGCATGGTCCCCCTGAAGGTCGGCGAGGAGATCGACCGGGACCAGCTGCTGCGCCGCTTCGTCGACATCCAGTACACGCGCAACGACCTCGCGTTCACGCGCGGGACGTTCCGGGTGCGGGGCGACACCATCGAGATCTTCCCGGTCTACGAGGAACTCGCGGTCCGCATCGAGATGTTCGGCGACGAGATCGAGGCGCTCTCCACGCTGCACCCGCTCACCGGCGAGATCATCAGCGAGGACCAGCAGCTCTACGTCTTCCCCGCCTCCCACTACGTCGCCGGCCCCGAGCGCCTGGAGCGCGCCGCCAACGACATCGAGAAGGAACTCGGCGAGCGCCTCGCCGAACTGGAGAAACAGGGCAAGCTCCTGGAGGCCCAGCGCCTGCGCATGCGCACGACGTACGACCTGGAGATGCTCCGCCAGATCGGCTCCTGCTCCGGCGTCGAGAACTACTCGATGCACTTCGACGGCCGTGAGCCCGGCTCCCCGCCCAACACCCTCCTGGACTACTTCCCGGACGACTTCCTCCTCGTCATCGACGAGTCGCACAACACCGTCCCGCAGATCGGCGCGATGTACGAGGGCGACGCCTCCCGCAAGCGCACCCTCGTCGACCACGGATTCCGCCTCCCCTCGGCGCTCGACAACCGCCCCCTGAAATGGGAGGAGTTCCAGGAGCGCATCGGGCAGACGGTCTACCTGTCCGCGACGCCCGGCAAGTACGAGCTCTCCCGCGCGGACGGCGTAGTCGAGCAGATCATCCGCCCCACCGGCCTCATCGACCCCGAAGTCGTCGTCAAGCCCACCGAGGGCCAGATCGACGACCTGGTGCACGAGATCCGCGGCCGGGTCGAGAAGGACGAACGGGTCCTGGTCACCACGCTCACCAAGAAGATGGCCGAGGACCTCACCGACTACTTCCTCGAACTGGGCATCCAGGTCCGCTACCTGCACAGCGACGTCGACACGCTGCGCCGTATCGAGCTGCTGCGCGAACTGCGCTCCGGCGAGTTCGACGTCCTGGTCGGCATCAACCTCCTGCGCGAGGGCCTCGACCTGCCCGAGGTCTCCCTCGTGGCGATCCTCGACGCCGACAAGGAGGGCTTCCTGCGCTCCGGGACGTCCCTGATCCAGACGATCGGCCGCGCCGCCCGGAACGTCTCGGGCCAGGTCCACATGTACGCCGACAAGATCACGCCCGCGATGGAGCGCGCCATCGACGAGACCAACCGGCGCCGCGAGCGGCAGGTCGCCTACAACACGGCGAACGGCATCGACCCCCAGCCGCTGCGCAAGAAGATCAACGACATCGTCGCCCAGATCGCCCGCGAGGAGGTCGACACCGAACAGCTCCTCGGCAGCGGCTACCGCGCGAAGAAGGACGGCCGGGGCACGAAGGCACCGGTGCCCTCGCTCGGCGACAAGTCCCTCAAGGGCGCGAAGGCCGCCAAGGGCAAGGCCGCAAAGGCCGCGGCGACCGTCCCGACGGACACGCCCGCCGCCGACCTCGCCGAGCAGATCGAGTCGATGACCGAGCGGATGCGGGCCGCCGCGGCCGACCTCCAGTTCGAGGTCGCCGCCCGGATCAGGGACGAGGTCTCCGAGATGAAGAAGGAACTCCGCCAGATGAAGGAGGCGGGCCTGGCATGACCCGCGTATCCGGGAGCGCCGCGCCGTCCGCGCTGTGTTGCAAGACCGACACAAAACGCGCTCCCGGGTACGGCACTGTCAGTGCCCTTGCGTAGGGTCGGGAGCACCCGTGGAGCCCGCGGGAACCGGGGAAGTTCGAGAGGGGAATCAGCTCGTGACCGTCAACATGACCAAGGGTCAGGCCATCAGTCTTCAGAAGAACGACGGAGGCAGCCTGAGCGCGGTGCGGATGGGTCTCGGCTGGCAGGCGGCTCCGCGGCGCGGCCTGTTCGGTTCCCGCACCCGGGAGATCGACCTCGACGCCTCCGCCGTCCTCTTCGCGGACAAACAGCCAGTGGACGTCGTCTTCTTCCGTCACCTCGTGAGTGACGACGGCTCCGTGCGGCACACCGGTGACAACCTGGTCGGCGGTGTCGGCCAGGGCGGGGACGACGAGGCGATCCTCGTCGACCTCTCGCGCGTGCCGGTCCACATCGACCAGATCGTCTTCACCGTCAACTCCTTCACGGGCCAGACCTTCCAGGAGGTGCAGAACGCGTTCTGCCGCCTGGTCGACGAGACCAACGGTCAGGAGCTGGCGCGCTACACCCTCGCGGGCGGCGGCAACTACACGGCCCAGATCATGGCGAAGGTGCACCGCGCGGGCCAGGGCTGGTCGATGACGGCCATCGGCACCCCGGCCAACGGCCGCACCTTCCAGGACCTGATGCCCGCCATCCAGCCGGTCCTCTGACCGGCAGAACACCACAGGCGCGGTACCGCACGCGGCAGCACGGCCGCACAGCACGACAGAGCACGACACAGGGGGACAGGCGATGACGGCCGAGCTGACGCGGGGGCAGAACCATCCGCTCACCCAGATCCGCCTGGTGATCAGGGTCTCGGCCGCGTCCCCCGTCGTCGCCGGCATCACCCTCGGCGACGAACAGGGCCGCGTCCCCGGCCCCGAGTGGGTCGCCCACCCCGGCACCCCCGCGCTGCCGGGCCTGGAGGTCTCCCGGCAGGCCGCCGCCGAGCACCGCATCGCCGTCGACCTGGACGCCGTACCGGAGCGTGCGCACCGCGTGCACGTCCTGCTCGCGCTGCCGGTCGGCGTCGGAGCCGTCCGCTTCGGCGCCTCGGCGGCCCCGTTCGTCGCGGTCGCGGGCGCCGACGGCACCGACCTCGTGTCGTTCACCCTCACCGGCCTGGACACCGAGTCGGCCGTCGTCGCCCTGGAGCTGTACCGCCGCCAGGGCGCCTGGAAGGTCCGCGCCGTCGGCCAGGGCTACGCGGGCGGCCTCGCCGAACTCCTCGCCGACCAGGGCCTGCCCGAGGCCCACCGGCTCGCCTCCGCCGTCCAGGAGGCCACCGCCCGCACCCTCACCCCAGCCGCACCCCACCCGCCCCAGCGGCCGACGGGGCCGCACGCCTCCCAGGCCCCCGCGAACGCCTACGACGCGCAGGCCGTGCCTCCTGCCGCCGGCCCTGTCGACTACACCCACCCCCGCCGCACGACCCCTCCGCCGCCCCCGCCGACCGCGCCCCCGGCCGCTCCGGGGCAGCCCGCGCGGCCCGTCGCAGGCGACGCGACGGGATGGTCGATGGAGGAGCGGCTCTACAACCAGGTGTGGGGCATGTTCGAGGACTACGCGCGCACGACGGCCGCCTACCGCAGCGCCGTCGACTTCGCGGACACGCGGATGGAACGCGAGTTGGACGAGGCCCTCGCGGACCCGCGCAGCCGGATGAGCGGACAGGCCGACAGCGCGCGGGAGGCGGCCCGCGCGAAGCACACGCAGCTGGTGGACCAGGCCCGCGAGGTGCTCGACCGGGACCTGGCGCAGCTCGTCGCCGAGTCCGACGTCGTCGAACCGGCGCTCCCGCCGTCGTACGCGGGCTGGGACAGCCCCGTCTGGCACGCCTACCGGGTGCCGGACGAGCTGCCCATGGCGCTGCGCCTGGGTGATCTGCGGCTGCCGGAGAGCGAGCTGCTGCGGATTCCGATGCTGGTCAGGCTGCCGCTGGAGCGGGGGCTGTGGATCGACAGCGGGGCGACGGGCCTGGCGGACGCCCCCTTCACGGACGGCGGCTTCCCCGACGCACACGACCTGAAACGGCTCGCCATGGACACGGCCGTCGCGCTGGTGGCGCGGCTGCTCGCGGCCCATCCGGCGGGCGCGTTCACGGTGCACGTCGTGGACGCGGCGGGCTCGGCGTCGTCGTCCCTGGCCCCGCTGACCGGGGCGGGGGTCCTCGCGGCGCCGCCCGCCGCCCTGGCCGCCGGGGTGGCGGACGTCCTCGAGCGGCTCACCCAGCGCGTCGACCTGGTCCAGATGGCGGTGCGCGGGGGCGCGCCGGACGCGCTGCCGCCCGGGTTCGACACCTCGCACCAACTGCTCGTGGTGAACGACTTCCCGCACGGTTTCGACGACCGCGCGGTGACGCGGTTGCGCTACCTCGCGGACGAAGGGCCGAGCGTCGGGGTGCATCTGCTGATGGTCGCCGACCGGGAAGACGCCGCCGCGTACGGACCGCTGCTCGACCCGCTGTGGCGTTCCCTGCTGCGGCTGACCCCGGTGCCGGAGGACCATCTCGCCGATCCGTGGGTGGGGCATGCGTGGACGTACGAGCCGGCGCTCGTGCCGCCCGGCAGCGGGGTGCTCCAGCAGGTCCTCGCTCAGGTCGCGGCGGCCCGCACCCGGTCGAAGTAGCTTGCGCCAAGCCTCAGTAAAGCGCCCTGACCTGCGTTTTTGATCTTTCTTTTGCCAATCGCTTTACCTTTCCTTGGTGATTGGGGTACTGTTTTCCGTACGGAGGGGAGTACTCCCTGACAACTGCGGCGTACCCGTCAATACGGATCAGGCCAGATCCCGGGGCGTCGGCCCATCCTTGGGTGGAAGAGACCTCCGGCAGCGCGACGCGACGCTGAGTATCTGCCGTTACGTACTGCCGGAGGCGCAGCAGTGGATGTTTCCCTGACCCTGTGGGTCCTGACGATCGTGGGCCTCAGCGCCCTGATCGCGGTCG
>DATCQX010001087.1:0-30727 GCA_036569285.1 Streptomyces sp. | reverse complement strand
CCAAGACGCGCGGACGCCCTAAAACGAAGATCCGGACCGCGACTGCGGTCCGGATCTTCGTTTCGCCTCTTCAGGCAAGTGCGGAGGATACGAGATTCGAACTCGTGAGGGGTTGCCCCCAACACGCTTTCCAAATGTTCGTACGGGGGTCCGGCGGGGGCCGTACCCGTCCTGACCTGTGATGGAGTGTTCTGGGGGCCCCGTCTGGACGGGCCCGGACGGGGGTGAATGAGACCAGAACTGAGACCGGAGTGGGCCCAGATCGCTTGGCGATCGAACGTCTAGCCGCGCTTCTCCAGGCCGCCTGCGGCATGCCCGCGAAGAGTTACGCGTGGACGCCGCACTCGAGGCGGAAGAACTCCTGTTCCTCGGCATAGATCTGATCCTGGGCTTCGTACCAGGCAGCCACATCTGCGGCGTCGGTGTTCAGGCGGGTCTCGTGGTCGACCATGGCCATGTACTCACCGTGCGCGATGTGCACGGCGTCGCTGAAGCCGCCAATGCAGGTGTCGCCCGGCGGCAGGTCGCCCATGTTGTCTACGGCCTCGTGGCCTGCTGGGCGGGTGCACCGGTAGGTGGGTACCTCATAGCCGAAGATCGTGTAGCCGCCTTGCCGCTTGCCGCATACCGGTACGAGTTCCGTACTGGGCAGGATGAGGCTGGAGTGCATGATCTCAGCCAGTACGTCGGGGTACCTGCGAGTGCGGCCACCCCTGCGGTGCTCTTCCCGGGCACGCTTTTTGACGCGGTTGCTGCTGGACTTGGGCACGATCGTCTCCCTGACGGGATCGCCCACGGACCCCAAGACGTCATGCGCGGAGCGCGAGTTGTGTGTAGGGGTGTGGGACCTCAGGGTCCTTGTCCGACGTGGCCCGTGGGCGAGGCCGTCGGAAACGGCGCTCACATCATGCCGTTGGGCGGTGACCCTAGCGCATCAGCGACGCTCGTGGAAGCGGACTCAGGGCTGCCGTGCCGCTGGGGTTGGAGGGGCGACCGATCCACAGGATTCGACTGGATCGCCACGGTGGCAAGATCCGTACTGCCGGCTGAGAAGTCCCCTGAGTACACTCGATCGCGCTGAGTAGTCAATTGCTCTCGGGAAACGGACCTTCCAGAGTGACAGATGCCAACCCTTTCGCGCCGCCCTCAGGACGCGTGAACCCCCCGGCGTGGTCATCCCTGGACGACCACCTGTGGCACTCGTGCGAGATCGTTGCGGATCTCCTTACAGGTGGTCTGGCTCGCCGTCCGCTGCTCGCCACGACTGCGAGACTGCAGCATGACGACCGTGCCCTTGCCGTCGGTCCTGCTCAACGTTCGACCTGGCGAGCAATGGGCAATGGGCGCTACCAGCACAACAGTGTGGTGGCCGTCGGCAATCCCGCGTTCGTCATTGGGAGTCTCGTGGGTTCCGCAGTCGGCAACTCCGCCAGGCGGCGACAGGCAGCGCGTGACGCCCAACCACGATGGGTGGTTGACGGTCCGGGAGAGGTGACGATCACCCGTCAGAAGCTGCACTTTGCAAGTAGCACGATCGGGCTTGACCTTGAGTGGAGGGCCCTGAGCACGATCGACCTCGTGAGCGTTGCTACGTTCCAGACGAGCTTCGTCAATACTCGCGGCCAGCAGGTGACGACGATGGTGCACACACCATGGGCGTCCCTCGCCTTCGCTGTCGCCGCCATCACCGCGTTTCCCGCGCATCCTCGTCTACTGAGCGGTGGATGGCTCCCGCCAGGGTTCGAGCAGAAGTGTGCCCAATTCGGTCGACCGTGCCGCCCGGCCGCCACCCTCGCGGCGCGCCAGTGACCCCCTGCTCCCGCCATGCGGGGCGCTCTGGGGGAGGAGGTTATTCGGGGCTCCTTTCGTCTGTAGTGGTCTCGTCATCGATTAGCCCGTAGGGAGGTCGGTCCTCGTTGCGGCTGTACCGGACCACGACGTTCTCTTCCACGAGCACGGGCGGACTGTTGTCGACGATGATTACCTGAGCACCGGCCCCCTGCTCCGCCAGCCAGTTGCTTAGGTGCCGGTAGAAGTCGTCGATGGCGATCGCGTCTGCGATTACTGCGTCCCGTGTGGCGCCGTGGCCCAGGTTCTTTTGCGGGCTGTCAATCATGAGGAAGCCGGGATGGGCGGCTGATGTTTCGACGGCCACCTCGAAGACGGCCAACTGCCAGGCCAGGGTCAGGAGTGTTCGGGCGCCGGATGATGCCTCGCGGTAGGAGTCGCCGCGTACGTGAGGAACCAGGTTCGTGTCGATCATCGGCTGGCTGAGTTTTGGGTAGTGCCACTGTCGCAGGAGTTCGCTGTACCGGCCGCTGATTCGGCCGACGACTAGGTCCCGGTCCTGTGCAGCATTTCCCAGCCGGTCGCGTTCCTCCCGCAGGCGTTCGATCTGTGCCTCCTGCCGCTCCACGAGCGCGGCGCGCTTATCAAGGCCAGCCTGAAGCTTCGTCGCGTTCTCGGCGTGCTGGAGATGACGGAGGACTTCCTCGCGTCGGCGCTGGAGGTTGTCGCGAGCGGCCAGGAATGGCGTGACGGTGGGCGAAGTGGCTTCGTCGACCGCGGCCGCGGCACGTTCTTCGTCGATGGCGGCGTCTTCTGCCTGGAGTTTCAACGTGGAGAGCGAACTGTCCAGGCCCTCGATGTAGGCAGTGATCTCCTTCAAACGGGCCTTGGTGGCTCTGACCTCGGCCGCGACGTTCAGCCGCCCTTCATCCGACGAGTGCTCGACTGTGGCGGTGCCGAGCACCAAGTGACCGTCGCCGTGGGGAAGCTCGTGACTGCACAGACTGCACGAGCCGTTCTCCACCGACGGGGGAGCGGGCAGTCGATTCAGGCATGCCGGGCAGGTCGTGACGCTGAGGGGGTCGAACAGGCGCTGCGCTTCGGCCAGCATATTGAGCTTGACTAGGTCGTCCGCGTACTGCGCCCGCAGCGGCATCATCCGGGTGAGCTGCGTCTCGCAGTCACGTACCACGGCGGCGGCTCGCCGGGCGCGCTGGGCAGTTTGCTGGTGCTCGCGGCGTAGACCTTCGGCGAAGGCGGTGCCGGCCTGCGCTGCCTCGTCGAGGGCCCGTAGCTGCTCCGTCAGCTCCCGCAGCTCGCCTTCGTATTGCTCAGCGATCAGCGCGCCGACCGTGGGAACGTCCTGCTCGTCGACGAACACTCGTGCTGCGGCGAGTTCGGAGCGGGCATGGATGAGTCGGGCGCCCAGTTCCTTGATGCGTTGCCCAAGCTCGACAGCGCGGTCGTCGTGAACGCCGAAGACGACGTCGACCACCTGCTTCAGCTTGTGCTTCTTCATGTACTCGTTCTCGAACAGAAAGTTCTTGGAGGCAACGCGCTCGTTGGGCAGGAACGCGAGGTTCATGAGGTCGCGGATGCTCAGGGGGTCGGTCCGGGACTCACGGCTGGAGGGGGCCTCCCGCAGCTGGACGCCTTCGAGCTTGCAGTGCCCCAGCAGCAGAGCGGAGAGGCTCTCGGGTGCTCCCGCCGGCTCGATGGTCCTGCTCTCAGGCTTGGAGAGTGGCGGGCTGTCCAGCGTCCCCCGGCGTACGTAGGCGACCTTCGACGGTTCCCCGACGGGTCGCTCGATGACGTGCGGTTCGCCGGACAGCTCGACTTCCAGAAGGCAGGAACGGACCTTCCGTAGCACCTCAGGATGCCGTGGATGGCGCTTCCCGCCGAGGCCGTAGGCAATGAACTCCAACACCGCGGTCTTGCCCGAGCTGAATGCCCCGGCCACCACTGACAGGTCCCGCACCCGCTGGTCCTGCGTGAAATCGACGTCATAGCTACGGCTGACACCAGCAAGGCGTAGGTGCCGGATCCGAATGCCAGGCAGAGGCTGCACGGTGGTCATCCCTCCCAGGACATGTCAGGTGCCTGCGGTCCCGGACCCAGCACGCTGAGGAGCGCGGCACCGGGACCACCCCCTCCATCCGGCCGCAGCCACCGTGCGGTCTGTTCTCGCAACGCCTTGTCGCTGAGCTTGCGGAGGCTACGCACGACGATGGACACCGCAGTGGTGAACGACGCGGCGTAGGTGGCGGTGAAGCGAGCACCCAGTTCCCGACCACGGTTGCTGATCGAATAGGCGAAGGCGCCATTGCGGTTGTGGACCTCGCAACACCCGTAAGCCACGAGCAGCCCGAGATCATGTTGGATGCGCTCGCGCCGACTGGTGAAGCGCTGCGAGGAGGACGCGTACGAGAGCACCTGCGGATCAAACCCGGCCAGCCTGAGCATATTGCCCTCTCGGCCCTCGGAATCGACGACGAGGAAGGGATTTGCGGACAGGAAGTCGTAGTAGCCGATGCGCTCCAGGCTCACCCCCTTCGCGTCCTGTCCGGCGACAGCATCGAGAAGAAGCAGCAGCTGCGCCAGGCGAAAGGTCACCTCGTCCTCCGGCATCATCACCGGCCGGTGTGCTTCCACAGCGAACTCCTCGTAGGTCTGACAGGACAGGCGACGGCGGTCAGCCGTCGGAGTGCTCGGCGGCGATCTGCCGCCAGTGTCTGACCCAGCCCGCCTTGCGGTTGTCCACGAGCCGGTGGACCAGCCCCCAGCTGTGCACCAACTCCAGGCGGAGCGACTTCGGCAGTTTGTCGTGCTCGTTGCGTACATCTCGCCAGACACGGGTGTGGAGAACCCGAAGCGTGTCCTCAGCCGCGCATTCGTTGAACTGCAACTCCCATAGCCCGTGGAGCGTCGCATCGGCGGAACTGAGTGCCGCCACCTCCGCCGGAATATCCTTGTGCGCGATCTCGCGAGCCACCAGATCGGCGTTGAAGAACTGCCTCTTGGCCGAGTCCAGCTCCACATGGCCGGCCTCGGTCATTTGCCGAATGAACAAGGCGGATCCGAGGGCGGCTGCCTTGTCGTCCTCGACTTCGAGTACTAGCCGAAGCTGCTCCACGGGGGCGGCCTGAGCGTATGTCTCGTAGAAGCCGCGACGCACGTCGTCGCCCTCGGGGCTAAGCAGTTTCTTCCGGAGGGTGGTCTCGTCCCAGAGTTGGATGACGAGGCTGTGCTCCTTCTCCTTCTCCTTTGTCCACGTGTCCCACCATGCTGTCATGGGGCCGTCCATGCTGGAAGGGATGCACAGAATCCAGCTCGCGATGGTGTGGCCGTTCTTGACGGCTGCCTTCAGTACGTTGTCGAGCGAGTCCTGGATCTGCTGTACGTGCTTCTTGGTGGTGACCGGCATGAAGTACTTGGACTGCCACACTGTGATCGCTCCGCCGAGGTTTCCGGCGAAGGCGTCGATACCCCAGTCGCCCGGGTTCGCAGCGATGGACCGTACGTTCGGGGTCGTCGCGGCGCCAAGCTGAGCGATCATTGCTTCGAAGTCGTCGCGGGCTCCACCAGGGCTTCCCCCGCGGACTGCGTGCACGTCGAAGCTGATTGGCTGGACACCTGTCGTCACAGCTATCGAGTCAGGCACGGCCCACCCCCCCCTTGCGCCGGTGGCTGCACACGAGATGTTCCCCATGCGTCACACGCCGTATCGGTATAGCCTATCCAGCGGCCACTTGTCTGATCAAGAAGTGGAACGCTCCGGCATTTCAAATGCGATCCGCCGCACAGTACGGCAATTGCGTGAAACCTATGGGCCACGGTTCAGGCGTGCAGGTCGCCTTGAGAGGGGTGGCAGCCTTCTTCCGCAGGGTGTCGTCGCAGCCTGATTGCGGCAACTGCAACCCAAGGTGCCGCGAGGCCCTTCGACAATGTGCCCGGTGAGGTACTGGCGGAGAATGCGAGATTTGACGGCCAGATGCCCATCGCTCACGTTACGCGCGCCTTGCTACATGTGGGTGTCAGTCAGCCGTTCCTTCGAGGATGGCCTCCCTCGCAGCCCGTGCCCAAATGGCCTGCTGGCGCGTCGTGAAGCCCATGCGGTTCCAATGGAAGAGGACGTGCCGCGCGAGGATACTTCGTGTGCCGAGCGCGAGCCGTCCTTCGCGACCGGCGTTCCCGAGGATCTGGCCGCCGCGCTTCATCGTGCTGGCCCAACCGGCAAGAGGGGTAAGCGAGTTGCCGACGGCGAAGGCGGACTCGGTGTCGGCGGCCAGGAGTTCACGCACCGCGTCGGTCATGGCCGTCACCCGCTCCGGCGGAACATCATCAGGGAGAGGCCGCTTGGCTTCGACACGTGCCCACACGTCACCCTGCTCGCCCCACTCCTGCCCGGCGGCGCGCAGGAACAGGCTGGTGATGATCAGCGAGACCGCCTTGGCGTCGAGCGGGACGCCATCCTCCGCCCCCGAGCCACGCAGGTAGTCGAGCAGTCCCACGCTGTCCGCATGGAACAAGCCGTGGGCGATCCTCATCCCCTCGGCCCCGCCGAAGGCCACTGCCTCGGCCTCGTACGGCGACGGCCACCACCGTCTCACCACACCCCACGAGACGGCGCTGTCGAGAGCTTCCCGGAGGTGCTCCGGCGTGTACTCGGCCCGCGACCGCGGCCCACGGGCGAGGCGGAGCCGCCAACAGGGGAACTTGCGAACGAACCACCAGGCGCGGATCTCCCCGGCAGCGCTCGCCTCACGGAGAGGCGTCAACAAGTAGGTGAGGAAGGCAGATTGGGCGCTCGGGTAGTCGGTGAACTCGATGTTCACCTGCTGCCAGCCGGAGGACGCTGACCGCGCGTCGAGCGCCGCCCGTCCAGCGGCCCGGTACAACTCGACGGCCTCGGCCAACTGGCCCGATGACGAATCCAGCCGGACGGAGACCTCCTCGACCGGCGTTCCGGACAGGACGGCGAGGACCGCTTGCTCAGCCCTTCTGCTGTCGTACAGGTCCACCTGCCGCTCCCCTCTCAGCACCTGTCAGACGAGAAGCAGGCAGGCATCCCAGTCGCCGCCCGCCGTCTCGTCTTCGTCTGCCTTGACGCCCTCGAAGGCGAGCGCAGCTCCGGCCGCCCCTTCGAGGAACCCCGCTTCCGTCGGCGTCTCGGCGGCGAGGAAACGCTCGCTGAGCTGTGGAAGGAACCGGGTGAAGGCGGCGGATTCGTCGGCGTCCTGGGCAACGCGCTGGACGGTGCGCAGAAGACCGCCGACGCCGTGGCACAGCCCCTGGCCGGTGAGCCTGTCGAGCTGGTGGGCGTCGGCCAGGCAGGACAGAAGTGCCCGTTCGGCCATGCGTTTGCGGTCCGCGTCGCCCAGAGCGAGAGCCGCGAGTTGCTGCGCACGGGCGATACCGGGGGTGCCGTAGCACCAGGACGGCGTGTCCGAGTGTTGGTGGAACGGCGTGGTCGCGGTTGTCCATCGCGGCCAGTGAACTCCCTGGTGGTCGCTCACCCGTATCTGGTCCAGCCACTGACAGATCCGCCGTATGGCCTCCTCCTGTCCGGGCACGGTGACGCCGCGCAGCTCGGCGAGTGAGAGGAGGACCAGCGGGCCGGTGATGCCGTGGGCGAGGCCGGCGTTGGCGTGGCCGCCGGGGGTGGGTGAGCCGAGATTGACGGGGCTGTGGGCCACCCACCAGCCCAGGCGGGTGCCGGGGAGTGGCTCGGTCAGGCGCACCAGGTACTCCAGGACCCCTCTCAGCACGCCGAGTTGGCGGTCGCCGCGTCGAAGGAGGAGAGCACCGAGCCCGGTCAGACCACGGAACAGGTCGTACTCGGCGAAACTCGTCGGCTCGCTACGGTCGATGCGTGCGTGGGCCGCCGTGAGCCGACGCCGGGTGTGCTCGGCGACGATTCGGTCGAGCGCGTGTACGGCACCCGCGTAGCGGTCGCTGTCGGCGGCGGCCTGGTGCAGGACATACGCCATCGCCGGAGCGCCGAGGAACAGGCTCGCCTCGTCACCGTCGATGAGAGGGCCGATGGCGGCGAGTTGGCGGTGAACGGTCTGCCAGGAGCAGTTGTCCTGGTGGGCGCGTTCGATGTGGAGCAGCGCGATGCCGAGGTGGCCGTGGGCCAGGGACTGCCGGTATGCGGTCATCATCGTCCTCCTACGGCGCGCGTCGCCCACGACAAGGCGGCGGCGCGGGCCAGGCGGCGGCAGGCGGCCTCGCCGTCGGGGTCGATGCCTGCGGCCCGGTTGTGGTGCATGTGCAGCAGGGACGGCAGGACTCCGGCCGGGTCGGTACCGCAGTGGTCGAGCGCGGTTCGGTAGTTCCCCAAGGCGGCGCGGCGATACGTCCAGGCGGCGACCACGCGCTCTCCGCCCGGCAGCGCGCGCAGGGCGGCGAAGTCGTCGTCCGGAGCGGACAGACGGACTGCCCGCTCCTGGACGAGACGCGGCGAAGCTGTGCCCTCGGCCTTCGGGAGCCGCTCGATCAGCCAGCGATACCCGGCGGCCCGGCTGCCGGTGAAGGCGGCGGCCATGTCCGCGAAGCTGGCCGCCGTCACGGCGGGACGCAGGCTCAGCGGTACGCCAAGGGACAGTTGGGAGACGGCGGCAGCCGAGTCGGCGGCGAAGACCAGCTCGGCGGCTTCCAGTGCCCTCCCGGTGCCGTAACGGCCGGTCTCGGGCTCGTCGGTGTCCCACTGGATACGGCTGACCAGCCCGGTGTCACGGAGTGCCGCCGCCCAGCCGCCGACGTGCCGCGCGACGCTCCCGAAGTCGTGAGGCAGATGGAGCCGTAGCCGCAGGTGGGTGCCGGTGTCGTCGTATCGCGTGAACCACCACTGCGGCTCGTCGCCTTCCCAGTCCCGGAACAGGGCGGGCAGGTTTGTGGTCAGGATCTCCGGGGTGCGCTCGGGGTGGCAGTAGACCTTCAGGTAGACCCATGGGGAGGTGCCGGGCAGTCGTCCGGCGTCCCGCCGCAGGACCGTTGACGCCAGTGTGGGGCGGTTCGCAGGGGGCAGGTCGGAGGCGAACGGCATGGTGATCTCGTGGGTGCGGCCCAGCCAGCCGTACGACTCCTCCTCGTGCGCCTCGTGCAAGGTCACCGTGCCGGTGCGGGTCAGCGCCATACGCAGCAACTGCTGGTGGGCGAGCTGGTCCAGGTCGAGCCGGAGCCGTTGGTCGTCCGAGCCGAGGAAGACCGAACGGGGTACGCCGTAGCGACAGCGCCAGTCGGTGAAGCGGCGCAGCCAGCCAGGTCCGTCGTCGAGTGAACGAAGGCGCCAGCGGGCGGGCGATAGGACCGTGCGGCCGGAGCGGATCTCGGGCAGGAACGGCAGACGTTCGGCGGCTCCCCAGACGAAGGGCGCCAGCACGGCAACGTACGAGCGGTGTACTTCGGCAAGGAAGCGGACCAACGGGTGTGTGGCGTTGGTGAGTTCGACCGCGTTCATCACCGACGGCTCGATGAACTCCCCGGTGGACAGCGACACGAGGTAGAGCCGCTGGGAGTCCGCCGTCACGGCGAGGTCGTCCAGGTCGAGCGTGGCGGCCGAGTTGTGCTCGCCCAGCGAGATCAAGTGGGGGACGACAGCGGGCGCCCTGCTGACGTTCTGGGTGCGCAGCCGTAGCGGCGGGCTGGAGATCTGGGCGCGCTCGGCACCGGCGGTGAGCGTGGGCAAGGCCGCGTACGCGGCGGTCATGCGGTCGCGGTCGGCGGGCTCCAGCATGGTCAGGAAGCGGCCGGTCGTGGTGCCGGCCGATTGGGACAGGCCCGCAAGGCTCAGCCTGAACCTGCCTCGCTGCAAGGCGTCGAGTGAGGGAGCGAGCACGGTGAAGCACAGTTCGACGTGAGCGGGGACCTGCCGGACGTCGCCGACGGAGAGCGCGGCGAGGTCGTCGTCCGTCAGCACGACCTCACGCACCTGGTTGACGGCGGCGTCCTGGGCGAGCGCGAGGAGATACTCGTCCCGGAGAGTCGTGGCCCGGACCGGGCGGTCGAGGACCGAACCGCGATAGCCGGCCGGGAAACCGAGGCCGATATCGGGGTCGGTGAGGTCGCGGACGGGTACAAGGGTGCCCATGCTGTAGCGCTCCAGGAAACGGGCGCGGTAGTCCTGCCAGGCCGGTGGTCCCGCCGGGTACGGCGAGATGTGGGCCATGACCTCAAGGGCTCGTTCCGCTTCACGGGCGACTGTGGTGGGCAGGACGATGTCGCAGTCGGGGCGCAGATTCACGACCAGGGGCCGCTCGGTGACGTCCGTCATCGCGGTCATCTGCCGGGTGGCCTCCGCGAGGATCGTCCGCTGCGGGTTGCCCGACGCGGTGTTGTGTCGGGCCAGCAGCCGGTGGACGTGCCGGAGCTGGTCCGCCGCCTCATGTTCTTCCACGGCGTCGAGCGTGGCAACGAGGTGGCCGAGAGCGTCGTCGCAGGTCATGGGCGCCCGCAAGGCGGTGAGGAGGATGCCGTGGGCGACGAGACCGCGCACCATGTCCTCGATCGCGGAAACAGCGGCAGAGGGGTATTCCGCGCGCAGTTTGGCGATGATGTCCTCGACCGTGATCGGGCTGCGGGCAAGCCGGAGTACCTCCTCGGCAGCCGGAGTGCGCCGGAGGATCACTTCGGCGGGCCCGTCCGTCCCCGGCTGGTGGGGTACCGCGATCTTGATACCCCGGACGACGTGAGTCCGGTCTGCCACGACCGGCAGACGCCGCAGCAGGCTGGGATTCCCCTCCAAAGCGGTGACAACCTCGGCGAGCCACTCGGCGTCCGCACGGACGGAAACCTGATGCCGGGTGCCCCAGTGGGCTCGGGCCTGCTCACCGAGGCGGACGGGCGCGGGGCCGGCGAACATGCCGAAGGGGGTGGCACGGTGCCGCATGCGCAGCAGATAGCGCACCAGGGAAACGACGGTGCGCCGGACCGCCCGGGGTCTGTGACCACGGTGATCGAGTACGCCGCGCACGGCCCCGGCGAGCAGGGGACTGGCGATCTCGACGGCTGCCGACGTGGCGTCGTCCGCCCAGATCTCGCCGATCCACCCTCGCAAGCGCTCCGCGTCTGCGGCGGTACTGCCGTTCAGGTCCGGCCAGGGAGGCAGCGGGGTCGCGAGGGACTGCGCGGCTGCTCTGATCAGGACCGCGTCAACGGCTCGGTACATCGCTCTGCCTCCTTCGTGCTTCCTGGTGGTGAGGGGCGAGTCCTGCCCCTCACCACACCGGATGGTCAGCCGCTGACGCAGGTGCTGTTGGAGCAGGCGGACTGACAGGTCGAGCCGCAGCCGTCGCCGGTGTCGTTCAGAAGACCGGGGACGACCGGGGCGGACGCGATGGTCTCGATGGCGAGGTCGAAGTCCGCGTCGGCGCCGGCCACGAAGTCCGTGGCGGCCTTGAGCGCGAAGGTGCCCTGCTGTGGCATGTCGAATTCCTCCTGTATGGGTGAGTGGGATGTGCTGTGCCTCCCCGGCCGGTGAGCGCTCTGTGTGCTACGGCCAGGTGATCAGGACCCGCGTGTGCGGCCGGTCGACGACCCGGCCCGCGGGAAGCTGCGCCACTGGTGTACTCGCCGGGTGGATCTCGACCCGCGCGAGGTCCGCACGGTGTCCGCGATCCCAGTTCTGGATCTCCTGGACCAGGCGCTCGGCGACCTTCCGGCCCTGCGGTCCGTGGCCGACGGCGCCGAGTTCGAACCGATCCGGGTCCTCGGTACGGCGCACCGTGCGGTAGGCGAAGCTGTCGCCGTGGACGAGTGTGGGCACGCCGAGCGGGGACGCCGAGGCGACCAGGCCGCGTTCGCGGGCGGCCGGTGTCGCGGCCAGGAGCGGCAGGTTGTCCAGCGCGGTCGTCAGCCACAGGTCCAGGTGCTCGTTGGACTCGTCGCCCGCGAGCGTCACCCCGGACCAGACGTCGGTGCGGGGGCTGCGCAGGGCGGTGCGCAGCGCGTCGGCGTCGGGTTCGGGGTGGCCGTCCAGGCGCAGCCCGACTTCCTCTCCCTCGGCGTCGTGGAGGAGGACCAGGCTGACGCGGTTCTCACCGGCTCCCTGCATGGGCACGAAGCCGCACAGTTCGACGCTGTCGCTGACGAGCCGGTCGCCGTGGCGGACGAGCGCGACGGCACGGGTCATGCCGCGCATCCGCAACGGCACGACGAGCCGCCCGCCTTCGGCGAGTTGAGCGGTCCAGGCGGGCGGGACATCGGCGGCCTGGACGGTGACGACGATGCGGTCGTACGGAGCGTCCTCGGCCCAGCCGTACTCACCGTCGGCGGTGACGACGCGGACTTGCCGTTCGTAACCGGCCTCGGTGAGGAATCGCTGGGCACCCTCGGTCACATCACGGTCGATGTCCAGCGTGACGACCCGGCCGGTGGGACCGACGATCTCCGCGAGATAGGCCGCGTTGACACCGCCCGAACCGATCTCCAGCACCCGCATACCGGCACGGAGGTCGGCCTGTTCGAGTTGCATGGCCTGGATACGGGCGGCGGACACTGAGCTGATTGCCACACCGTCGGCGTCCTTCTTCGTGATCGCGGCGAACTCCGTCTGGTAGGCCGTCGCCAGGTCCAGTTCGGGGGTGGCCAGGTGCCGGGGGACCTTGCGGAACGCCGCCACGACCTGCGGGCTGCGGGCGGCACCCAGCTCGATCAGCTTCCGGACCATCGCGTCACGCGACTGCTGTTCCGACCCGGACGAGTCCTCGGGGCGGGTGTTCGTGACGGGGACGTTGTTCACGGACTCTCTCTTTCTCGCCTTGGTCCGGGCTCCCAGGTGACGGGTAGGGGAGCCGTGACCGGTCTTCAGTTCGCCGGTGGGTCTGGCTTTCGCGGAAGCGGTCAAGGCACGGCTTCCAGAGAAGCGGGCCGACCGACGTGCCTGACTGCTCCGGAACCCAGCGAGCGGCTGCACCACACCCACTTACCACCGCGGTGTGCTCGCGCACGGCATCCCCAGTCGTCCGAGAGGGCCTCGACCAGGGCTAACCCACGGCCCGACTCGTCCTCGGCGGACTGCGCCCGCGTGACCGGCAGGCCAGGGGAAGCGTCGGCGACCTCGACGAGAACCAGGTCCCCACGCTGTTGCAGGACCATCACGATGGTTCCCTCGCCGTGTTGCGCGGCGTTGGTCACCAGTTCGGACACGACCAGGGTCAGGTCGTCGACCAGGCTGTGCAGGCCCCACGACGTGAGGGTGTCGAGTGCCGTCCTGCGCGCCCTCGCCGCCGCTCGGGGATCAGGCTCCAGGGGAACGGCGATCGCTCGGAGGACACCGCCGGCTGTCTCTCCCTGAGGGGCAGGTGGGGGGCTTTCCTGCATCACGGCGAAACTCCTGGGGAAGAGACGGACAAGACCGAGCAGAGCCTCAAACGCCGTGTACTTCGCTGGTGTTGATGCCCGTGTGCTTGGTGATGGCGAACAGATTGAGGGCGGTGCGGATGTCGTCGCCATGGCCCAGGGGGTAGCGTCCGGTGCTCTTCCGAGGGAGAGACGTCGCGTGCGGATAGCGTCGAAGTGTCTTCTGTGCCAGGAGTGTTGCGTGCGTGACCGGTGGCGGGATCTCTTTTCCTGCGGGGGACTCGCAGGCCCACAGGGGCGGCGACAGGTGGTCAGTGGTCTTCTTTGGCCGAGAGGGGCCGACGATGGATGAACGTCCCAGGACGCTGCTCAAGTCCTTGGTGGCCCAACGTCACTGGCGCTACGCCGACTTCGTGGCCCACTTCGGCCGGGTTGCCGAGAAAGTGATCAAGAAGGGCGCCGCGAACCCGACGATCTCCGAGGCACAGTTCCGTCGTTGGACCGCCGGAACCATCCGTACCCTGCCAGGGCCGGACGCCTGCCGGGTGCTGGAGGAGATGTTCGGTGTCAGCGCCGCCGCCCTGTTCCAGCCGCCGCCCTCACCCGAGTCGCCCGCACCCGCGTTCAGCCTGAAGGACGAGATCGACATGACCGCACGCGACGCATCGAGCGAGGCCGGCGCCGCCGCCTCGGCGTCCATCTCCGACACCACCCTCGACCAACTGCGCGACGATGTCGCCGAGCTCGCCCGCCGATACCACTCCTACTCGGCGTTCGAAGTCCTCCAGACGGCACGCAGGCTCAGGGAGGAAGCCGAACAGCACCGGGACCGCACCCAGGTTCCCGCCCAGCAGGAGGACCTGCTGATCATCGCCGGTCAAGCCTGCGCGCTGCTGTCCGCCGCGGCCTTCGACCTCGGCTCCCTCGACGGCTCCACCCGGCTCGCCCGCGCAGCCGCGCTGTACGGCGAGACCGCCCGCTTCACACCGCTGCGAGCCTTCGCCGGCGGCGCCCTCGCCTACATCGCCTACTTCTCGGGACGCCCCGCCGAGGCGGCTCAGATCGCCCAGCGCGCACAGATGTTCACCGGGCTCGGCGATGTCGCGCACCGCCGCCTGGCGGCCATCGAGGCACGCGCCCACGGCTACCGAGGCGACGCGGTGTCGGCCCAGCGAGCGCTTGACGCCTCCCGCCGAGAGGGACGAGACGAGTTCGACGACCTCCACGACGGCGTAGGAGGGGAGTTCGGGTTCACCGACGAGCGACTGGCCATGTCCAACAGCTCCACCTGCCTCCTGCTCGGCGACAGCACCCAGGCCGAGGCCGAGGCCCGCACCGCCCTCGACCTGGTGTCCGCCAAACCCGAGGCACTCCGCTCCGCACGTGTGGTGGGCGGAGCGGCTGCGGACCTCGCCGCGGCCCGCCTGCTGAGCGGAGACCTCGACGGCGCCGCCGACGCCCTCGACCGTGTCTGGATCGTCCCCGGCGAGCAGCGTGCCACCGGCCTCCTGACCCGCACCGCGCGCGTCCGCCGCCAACTGGCCGACGAACGCTTCCGCCGGACACCGCTCGCCGACGAGATCAGCGAGCGGCTGGAGCACTTCAGCCGCCTCGCCGCACAGCACCAGCTCGGAGCCGGCGCCGTGGCCGCGCTGGAGGGCTGAACCGCCTCACGACGCGGACGCAAGGGAAGCGAGGATCTCGGCCTCCTTCTCGGGAGCGAGGCCGTGTTCCGCCCAGCGGGGATGTTCCACTGGGCGGCCGTCGCCCCGCAGCCACGCCCAGGTGTCCGCGATCGTCTCGGTGAGCGGTCGGCACCGCAGCCCGGCCGCCACCGCCCGGCCCGAGTCCACCGACCACGCGCCCGCGTGCGTACGCCACAGAGGCAGTTCGGTCCACTGCCGGACCCCGTGTCCGACGAGCGTCTCCGGCTCGACCCACACCGGGTGGCCGTTCGACTCGGTGACGTCGAGGCAGGCGAGCAGGAAGTCCTCGAAGCTCAGCCCTTCGGGGTGTGCCACGTTGTAGGCGCCGCCGGTCGTGGCAGCCGCCTGGTCCACGGCGAACGCCGCGACGTCGCGCACGTCGACCGGCTGGATGACCCGCGCGGCCGGTGCCGGCGCGAGCACCGGCCCACCCCGGTCGGCCCGGTTCAGCCACCACGGCAGCCGCCCCACGTACTCACCCGGCCCGAGGATGACCCCCGGCCGCAGAAACACCGCCCGCTCCCCGAACGCCTCACTGACCGCCCGCTCCCCGCCGGCCTTCTGGAACCCGTACTTGGTGGGAGAACCGTCCGCGCCGGTGTAGCCGAAGGAGGTGTCCGCGTCCGGCGGACACTCCAGTACCTCCGACGACTCGGTCAGCGTCCGGTGCGGCCACCCCGCGTACACCGACACGGTGGACACATGCACCCACCGGGAGGCCGCGTCACGCAGGGCCTGCGCTGCCAGCCGCACCTCGCGCGGCGCGAGCTCGGAACTCGACGTGTCGATCACGGCGTCCCAAGGACCGTGTCCGGCCAGCCGGTCGAGATCCGCGACCTGCGTACGGTCGCCCCGCACCGAGCGCACCCCCGGCACGTCCTGCCCGGACCGGCCACGGTTGAACGCCGTCACGTCCCAGCCGCGACGCAGGGCCTCCTCGACGACGCTCTTGCCCAGGAACCACGTACCGCCCATGACCAGAATCCTCATACCCAAGATCCTGCCCTCCACCGGGGCCGGGAAGAAAGGGGACCCACGCTCTCCAGAGGTCACCCCCAGGGGAACAACGGGTGACGGACCTCTGCCGGGATCAACGGCGCGGTGCCCGTGAAGCCGAAGGCGCTGCCAGACGCGGTGCCATGGCCTGACCATCGGCGGGGCGGCTGATCCGAGTGGGTTCCATGCTTGGTGCGTAGGCGGGCAGGTCGGCTCGGCGGCGCAGTCGCCACACCAGGACGTCGCTGAGGGATTTGGCGGTGCCCAGTTCCCGGCGGGCGGCTGCCTCGGCGAGCAGAGCGCCGGGCTTGTGGCCAGCGCGTTCTACGTCGGCGAGGGTGGCGGCCAGGGCGTTCCAGCCGGGTTCGGTCAGGATGGTCTCGGCGAGCTCGGGCAGGGCGGTGCGGACGGTGGTGGCGTGGTGACGGCGCAAGGACGGGGCGAGTCGGCGGCCACGTTCGCGTAGCACGGTGAGGGGTTCGGCGGCTGCCTGCCGGTAGGCGTTCCGCAGGTGGGCGGCTGTCCGCCGGGCGGCTTCGGCCTGCTGGGCGTGCTGGCGTCGAGCGTGCCAGTGGGCGGCGGCGATGACGAGGAAGATCAGTGTGTCCAGGACCATGGCGGTGCTGGCCCCGTCCTCGCCCCGGCCGAACGCGGGCCCGCTGTACATCAGATTGCGGGCTGCCTGGCGCAGATCCTGCGCGTGGCGGAACTCGGCTCGGGTGTGGGATCGAGAGGCGCGCTCGAAGTTCCGAGCCGCCTGACGCAGTTCGTCGCGGGTGTGGACGGCTGAGGTCTTGGCGAGAGCATCCAGAACCTCGCCGGTGGCGGCGATCTGCGCGGCAGCCGCGCCGTCGTCGGTGTGGTCGAGGACGAGCAGCGCCGCCCAGACCACGTGGGTGGTGGAGCGTCGTGCAGCGGCGGGTGACGAGGGGGCCGGTGGTGGTGTGCTGGTGGCGAAGCGTTCCTGGAGGCGGGGCAGGGACAGGTCTGGGGCGAGGGTGGATCCGGCGTAGTAGACCGGCTTCTTGTCGCTGTTGCGGTCGTCGGGCAGGGCAACCGTGTAGCCCTTCAGGTCGCCGGAGGGCAGGACCCTCGTGCGTACGAGCAGCCCGGAGTCCTTGAGGCGGTCGAGGAACTCCTCGGTGGAGGCAGCACCGGCCATCGCGCGCCGAACGGTCTCGCGCAGTTCCTCGCGCGCAGCGCGGTCCCGGCCCAGGCGATCGGCCTTGTGCCGCTCGGCGCTGGTGGTGCGCTTCGCCGCAGTGCCGTCACCGGGGGCGACACGATGGAGACCGTAATCGGCTTCGATGCGGCGGGCTTCGGCCTGGGCGCGTTGGCCGGAGCGATGGTGGTCGGGGCGGCGGCCGTCCTCGCGGATGAGGGTGGCGATGATGTGGATGTGGTCGTCCGCGTGGCGGACGGCGGCCCAGCGGCAGCCCGCGCCGTCGCCGGGGTCTATGCCGGTGGCTGCGACGGTGCGGCGGGTGATGTCGGCCCACTGCTCGTCGGTCAGGACCGGGTCGCCGGGCGCGGCGCGCACCGAGCAGTGCCACACGTGTTTGTCGGGCCGCTGGCCTTGGGCGAGGAGGTGGAGCGGCTGGTCGAGGAGGTGAGCGAGGTCCTTCTTGGTGGCTGAAGGGTCGCGGCCGGGGTCGGGGGCCAGGTGGTCGAAGGAGGCGACCAGGTGCGGGTCGACGTGCTCCTCGTGCGTGCCCTTGCCGTAGAGGTAGTGGAGCAGGCCGAGGGTGCTGCGGCCCTGCTTGTGGATGCTGGGGATCAAGCCGCCTCATCCTCCTGATGGTTGGCCACGCGGTCGACGGCCTTCTTCGTGGCGTTGGCCGCGCGGCGGATGTCGGCGATGACTTCCCTGAGGTGGGGCGCGTCACCGCCGGAGTTGAGAGTCTTGGCGACCTGGTTGAGATTGCTGCCGGCCCAGCCGAGCTGCCGGCGCATGGCGAACAGCTCGGTGAGCACATCGCGTTCGGTGGCGATGGTGGCGGCGGTGCGGGACTGGTCGCGGGCGGCGGCCAGCGCGGCGTGGGCGAGGAACCCGGCCAGACTCATGCCGACGGCATCGGCGCCGGCCTGGATGATCGCGTGCTCGTGATCGCTGAGGCGTACGCTCTGGGCGGGACGCTGCTTCTTCTCGCGCGGACGCGCCTTCCCCCTGACCTTGGTCCGGCGCTCGCGCCCGATGTCCCCTCGCTGCGATCCGCCCTCGGTCGCCGCCTCTCCGTCCGGCGCCCCCTGGCGCTGGACGGGCCCCGCCGCCCTCGGGGCGGGGTCGGGTTCGAGCGCTCCCCCTGCGGGGGAGTGTCCGAACCTCCAACTTGCTCCGCTGTTGGTCAGGGCGGTGGTTACCTCCCGCTGATGGTGGGGGAATTCGTGGTGTGGGTCGGGCATCGGGTGGTTCTCCGTGAGGTGCTGGTGTCGGATGCTTCACTGCGGGGTTCCCTGGCCCTGTTCTTGCTGGTGCAGTGACACAGGGGGGTCCGGGAGAGGGACGGTGCGTCGCCGGAGTCAGTCGGTGCCGACGGAGGTTGTGCGGAGTTCCGTCTGCTGCGGAGATACGGGGCCGGTCCGGCCGGCGCGCTCGGCTTGCAGTCGGTCGCGCAGGACACGGGCGCGCTTCTGGCCGATCCGCAGTGCGCCGCGCAGACGTTCGGCGGTCAACCGGTCGTCGTCCCAGTCGGCGGTCAGGAGTCGGGCCTCGTCGAGGACATCGGCGTCGGTACGCGTCCGGTCGGCGGTCGACTCGGCGGCTACGATCCGGCGCGGGGTGGTCCTGGCCGACTCCACCACGGTGGTGGGCCGGGGTGGCCGGGCCGTGGGGGCCGACTCGTCGGGGTCGGTCGGCCGTGTCACGCGCGTTTTCACGACCTTCACCGGGGGCGACTCGACCGGTTGCTCTGAGGCCGACTCAGCCTGGTCCGACCCCGACTGTGCGCCCTGGCCGTCGGCTTGTTGCCTGATCGACTGTGCAGAGGTTTCTTCGAAGGAGTCGGCCGACTCCGGACCGTGGTGCAGCACCTTCGCCACGAGGTCCGAACCGAAGTAGATCGACCCGACCGGGAGCGAGGTCGCCAACAGCACGAGAGCCCAGTTCGCGGGGTTCCAGTCGGCCAGTCGGTTCCACCGAGCCGACGTGGTGTGCAGGGCCGGGACGAGACCGTGGACGTAGTTCAGCAGGAGGCTGGCGATCGTGTAGGCGGCCAGGACCCGCAGCGCGACCTTCCGTTCGGCGCCGGTCAGCACCAGCGCGGCGATCAACGCCAGGGCCATCAGTCCGTCGACGACGATCGGGTAGAGCAGGGCGGCGGTGGAATCGGCGCCGATGGCGCGGGCCACGTCGGACAGGGCGTTCCACGAGACCCGGAAGGCCATGAGGACAACGGCCATCAGACCGAGGACGAGGGTGACGCGTCCCTTCCGGTTCACGCGATTCCTCGCAGCGGGTGCGGGTGTTCGGGGAGCGGTTCCAGGATCGCTGCGATGTCCGAGGGCCTCGTCCTCGGTGGCCGAGACAGGTGGCACGATGCCGCGATCGGCTCGGGGGAAGCTTGGTACAGGGGAGTGCAAGGAGTGATCTCCAGGGTGGGGAAGCGGTGCCCGTCGGCGAGGGCGGGCGGCGTTCACGGAGGGGGCGTACACGTGGGCCCCCTTCTAAAGGGGGCCCCGCGCGTGATCGCTTGGGTGCGTGTACGGCGTGGACGCTTGCGTGATCGTGTGACCTGCGATTTCGCGTGGAGCGTGTGCGCTGTGAGCGCTTCACCGCGCTGTATGGACGCGGAGGCCGCGTGTACGGTCGCGTGAACGCCCCGCAGGGGCAGGGAAGGCTTCAGCCGACGGCGGTGAGGTGGCGGGCGGAGGGGTAGTAGCGGGCTTGCTGGCCACCCCCAGCTCCTCCGGCGATGCCGTCGGCCTTGGTCGCCAGGCCGCTTTCGACGAGGCGGCTGAGGTGCCGTCGCGCCTTCTCGATGTCGGCGCGCTCGGGATCACCTCCGCCGATGAGGACGGTCGCCAGGTCGCGCGCTGTCAGCCCGTTGGGGGCGTTGCGCAGCAGGATGGCGGGGTCCTTGGTGGGGTCGACGGTGGTGGTGCCGCGCACATGGTCGTGCGTGACGTCCAGCGGGCCGACCTCCCCGGTGGGGGTCTTGAGGTGGTGCAGGGTGACGGCGGGGTCGCCTGCCCGGCCGGTGACGAACAGGACGCTGCCCGCGCCGGCTGTGATCCAGGTGGAGCCGTAGACCTGGTCCAGGCTGGGGCGTTGGCCGCGTGGGGCGTCGGCGGTTGCCTTGCGCTGGTGGTGCAGCTCCAGGATTTCCACGCCGCCTCGCAGGGCGCGCATGCGGGCGTTGTGGAAGGCGACCGCGAGGCTGTCGTCGACCATCGTGCTGACGGCGTCCTTGAGGCTGTCGATCACGATGGTGTCGGCCCGGTGGGCGGCGGCGAGGTCGGCGAGGAGGTCGGGCTCCTTGTCGAGGGTGGCGGGCAGCGGTCCCTCCCAGACCACGAGCCGCTCGCGCAGGATCTTCTCGTCGGTGGGGAAGACGCGACGGGCCATGGCCTTGGCGATCTGCTTGGGCCGGTCCATCGCCAGGTAGAGCACCCGCCTGCTGGGCGCGACGGGCATCTCCAGGACGGTCTCCTGCAGGCCGATGCGGGCGAAGATCACCTGGTGGGCCAGGGTCGTCTTGCCTACGCCCGGAGCGCCGACGATCATCAGGCTCTCGCCGGGTGCCCAGACGGTCTTCTCGCGGGTGCCCCACAGGGGTTCGGCGTCCGCACCGCTCTCTTTGACGAACGACCATCCGTCGGTGATGAACCGCGAGAGTCGTCCCTGCCCCGAGGCCAGGGCCCGCTCGCGCTCGGCCCGGACCTCGCTTTCGACCTCGCTGCGGATGGCATCGGGGTCTGCTCCGGGCTCCATGGCCCGCTGCATCGTGCGCAGACCAGAGGCGCGCAGGCGCCGCAGCTCGGACATGCGGCGCACGATCCCCGCGTAGTGGGTGGCACCGCTGACCGAGGGCGTGGCGGAAGCGAGCCGGTGCACGTACGGCGCACCGCCGACCCGTTGCAGGTCGTCTTGCTCGCGCAGCCGGTCGCAGAGCACGATCGGATCGGTGGGTTTGTCCTCGCCGCTCAGGGCGAGGATGGCCTGCCAGACCGTCTCGTGTGCAGGCCGGTAGAAGTCCGGTCCATCGAGCATGTTCCGGACGGCGTCGACGACTGCGGAGTCGTACATGCACGCGCCCAGCACGGCGGCTTCGGCGTCCGCGTCATGCGGCGGCACGGCGGTGAAGTCGTTGAAGGGACGCGGGCGGTTGTGGTCGTCGAGGTGTGGCGCGGCAGGACGGGGTTCGTCCATACTGGGCACTGAGCTCCTCACTTGCGGGCCGCATGGGACGGCGAATCCCAGGCCACGCAGGTCGATCGTTCAGGGATGGGCGGTTACGAGGGTTCGAGCTTGGCCCCCGGTGTTCGTAGCACCGGGGGCTTTTTGCGTTCACCCCCGTGCGGAGGCGGACGACCCACATTACCTGACGTTTTCGGAAGCGCAATGGTTGCATTCGTATCCGCAATGGTGTTTCCTTGGATCATCGCCCCGGGTGTCCCCTGGGCCCGACCGAGGAGGTGGAGAGATGAGCAGCGAGGAAGGGGCGGCACGTGCCGGCCCGGACCGGCCCTTGCCCGAGGACTACGTCGCCCAGCGGATCAAGCTCGAACGCGAAGCCCGCGGCTGGAGTACGGTCACGCTGTCCGAGCGGATGGCCGACGCCGGCCACCCCGTCAACCAGGCTGCTATCTGGCGTATCGAGAGCGGCAAGCCGAGACGCCGGGTCAACCTCGACGAGGCCATCGGCTTCTGCAAGGTCTTCGACCTCGACATGGACGAGCTGATCAGCCCTCCCGGCCAGATCGCCAACGCGCACGTCCGTCGGCTCATCGCCGAGTACATCGACAAGTACAAGCAGCACCTCGCCGCCCGCAAGGAAATGGGCCGGATCCAGGGCGAGTTGCAGGAGTACACCGACGCCAACCCGAACCAGGAAGACCTGGTCAAGGGACTCCTGACGCACGAGCTCGCGGTCGCCACCAACGGCGAGTTCCACCGTCACTTCCCGCCGTCGAAGCTGATCAGCTACCTCGGCGAACACGTCAACGACATCACCCCGACGGACTGACCGGCCTGCCGACTCTCGCTGCTACGAACAGCAAGGACCGGCCCTCGCCGCGTGCGTCCGATCACACAACGCCCATCCCTGAACGATCGCGGCCACCGGGATTCGCCGTCCCGCTTGGCCGGAGAAGGACTTCCCTTGCACGAAAACGGTCTTCCGCTTGCCCAGATAGCCCGCCTCCTGGACGTCCCCGAGGACGCCCTGCGCACTCTCGTGGATCATCGCCGACCCACCAGCGACGCCACGCTCGTCGCGCTCACGGTCGAGGAGGCCGCCCGCCGCCTGGGTATCGGCCGCACCAAGCTGTACGAGTACGTCTCCACCGGTGAGATCGCCTCCGTCAAGATCGGCAGTCTCCGGCGCATCCCAGCCGAGGCGGTGAACGACTTCCTGACCCGCCAGCTCGACGCGTCGGACTTCGGGACTGCCGCGTGACCGACTCCCGTACCACCAAGTCCCGCCAGCCCAATGGCGCCTCGACCATCTACCTCGGCAAGGACGGCCGCTGGCACGGCCGCGTCACCGTGGGCGTGAAGGACGACGGCACCCCGGATCGGCGCCACGTCAGCCGCAAGACCCGCCCCGAGGTCACCAAGGTCGTCCGCGAGCTGGAGCGCCAGCGCGACAAGGGCGCCGTCCGCAAGGCCGGCCAGTCCTGGACCGTGAAGACGTGGCTCACCCACTGGGTCGAGAACATCGCCGCCGCGTACGTCTCGGAGAACACGATCGACGGCTACCGGGTGGCGGTCTACCACCACCTCATCCCCGGCCTCGGCGCCCATCGCCTGGAGAAGCTCGACCCCGAGCACCTGGAGCGCTTCTACAAGAAGATGCAGGACAACGGCAGCGCCGCCGGCACTGCCCACCAGGCTCACCGCACGGTCCGCGCTGCCCTGAACGAGGCAGTGCGACGCCAGCATCTCGCCTCGAACCCGGCCTCCATCGCCAAGGCCCCCAAGGTCGAAGAGGAGGAGGTCGAGCCGTACACGGTCGAGGAGGTCCAGCGCCTCCTCGCGGAAGCGGGCAAGCACCGCAACACCGCCCGCTGGGTCATCGCGCTCGCCCTCGGCCTGCGCCAGGGCGAGGTCCTCGGCATGCAGTGGGACGACGTCGACTTCGAGCTCGGCGTCATCCGCGTACGCCGTGGTCGGCTGCGCCCCCGCTACAAACACGGCTGCGGCGACCGCTGCGGACGCAAGCCCGGCTTCTGCCCCCAGAAGATCAACACCCGCCGCGAGACGAAGAACGCCAAGTCCCGCGCCGGCCAGCGGCCGATCGGCGTTCCCGATGAGCTGCTCCAGCTCCTGCGCCAGCACAAGGAGGACCAGGCCCGCGAGCGAGCCCGAGCCCGCGACCTGTGGACGGAGAAGGGGTACGTGTTCACCTCGCCCACCGGCGAGCCCCTGAACCCGAACACCGACTACCACAAGTGGAAGGAGCTACTGAAGGCCGCCGGCGTCCGCGACGCCCGTCTTCACGACGCCCGCCACACCGCGGCGACGGTCCTGCTCATCCTCGGCGTCTCCGACGCGGTCGTCGACTCCATCATGGGCTGGGAACCCGGCAAGTCCGCCCGGATGCGCCGCCGCTACCAGCACCTGACGAGCCGCGTCCTCAAGGACACCGCAGCCAAGGTCGGCGGCCTCCTGTGGGGCACGGCCCAGGAGGCGGAAAGCGCCACGCCGGGGACTGGCCAGAGCCCCGTGCCTGCGGAGCTGGTGATCCACGTCGCCCGCCTCGGTGAGCGGCGCGTGCCCTTCCTTTACCGCGACCACGCCGACGAGGTCGTCGCCCGGTGGAGCGAGGACTGGCCTGACCACACGGCCGAGGTCGAGGAATGGGACCGCTGGCGCTGGGAACACCAAGGCCCCGGCGGCGCGAGTGCCATCCGCGACCGCATGCCAGAGCGGGCCGTGGTCTTCCACGCCCGCGCTCTGTTCCTTCCCGGCGGCGAGCGCGCGGCGACCGTGATCCCGGAGCAGTGGTCGGTGTCGGCCTGGGACTTCGAGACCGACCGCTACACGGACCGCGCCTCGGTCTGGCGCACGGCCCGACGGCCCGGCACGGGGCAGGAGGTCGAGGCCCAGGTGCGAGGCATGGACAAGGAGGCTGTCGAGGCGGCCTTCGCCGAAGCGTGTGCACAGGCTGTTGATCGTGCTCGGCACCCCGGGAAATACGGGGACACCGACGACTGGTAGTGCCCGGATCACTGTCCATCACCGAGGCCCGGCAACCGCCCAGATTGCCGGGCCTCGGTGCGTACATCAGTCGACGAGATAGTGAGCTTCGACATAGGCGACGGTGGAGCCGTACGGTTCGCCCACTGGCTTCAACATGTACCGGCGGAAGACTGCGGCGGTGGCACGGCGGACGCCGCGATTGCGGGCCTCTGCGTTGTCCCATGACTGAGCGAGGGTGCGCTTGACCACGTGGTCGATCTCCTCGGCCAAGTTCCGTTCCGTGACGGTGAGGCCGGGCGGCGCGTGGTCGTGGATGATCCGCGACAGGACACCCACGTGGTCGTCGTCCAGTACGACGGCTTCCTCGGGGTGCTTCTCCGCGTTCACGATGGCACGAGCGACTCGTAGTGCTTCGGCCAGGAACTCCAGGGCGTCCTGGGCGTTCTGGATGATCCGGTCTCGTAGCTGCCTGATCCGCTCCGCCAGGGCGGTGTACTTGGCGGAACCCAGCTCAACACCTCTGTCCAGGGCCGCCTTGATGTCGTCCAGGATCTCCGCCGCAGACGGCGGCCTCTTGTCCTCGGTGTCGCCCTTGTCGGGCTTGGGACGGACGAGGGCGAGCAGTTCCTTGAGGATCGTGATGCCCTGGGCATCCAGGACGAGGGCTTCTTCCTGGGAGGCGGCCACCGAGAAGGAGTGGACGTGGGCGTTGATTATCTCCAGGACCATCGGCCCCAGCTCGCCCAGCCGTTCCTTCCTTTCCTCGTCGGAGGACTTCTTGAACAGGGTCGTGTACGCAGACCCGAAGAGCCCGAACCCGTCCTGGTACTTGGCGACCCGCTTGTCCGTGTTGATGAGTGGGTACAGGCGGGCCAGAAGCCGGTATTTCTTGCTGAAGACCTCGGCGGCATCAGGGTTGGCGTCCAGGAAACCGTTGATGGTGCGCACGGATTCGTATCCGTGGGCCGTGAGATCGAGGCCGTCGACATCTGCGAAGAGGTCTTCGACGTCGGCGAAGGTGTTGCGGAACTCGGCGACCAGGTCGGTCAGGTCGGTGACGAACCCGCCACCCTTGCCGGCGGACCCCTCCGAGGTGGGGTCGACGACGGCACGCTGGACCTCTTCGGCCAGGCTGATGTAGTCCACGACCACGCCGGTGGTCTTCACGAATCCGGCCGGGGACACCCAGGTGCGGTTCGGGCGGGTGATCGTCTGGAACAGATTGTGAGCCTTCATTGGCTTGTCCAGGTAGAGAACGCCCTCGTTGGGGGCGTCGAACCCAGTCATCAGCTTGGCCGTCACGACCAGGAAGCACAGCGGGTCATCGGGGGTGAGGAATCGCCGCTTCTGGTCCTCCTCGTCGACCTCGGAGAGCCGGTAGGGCCGCATGGCCGCGTCTTCGGTCTTGGCGTCCGAGACGTGGATGTTCACCTCTGCGGTGATCCGATCGTGCTTGCCGACTTCGGCGAGTACCTGTGCCGCTTCGTAGCCGGCCAGCAGTTCGTTGATCTTGTCCGTGTACGCCACGGCCAGCTCACGGTTGTAGGCGACGACCTGCGCCTTGAGGCCGTTGCGATACATGCCGGCCAGGTAGTGGTCCACGATGTCCTGGCAGACCGTCTGGATGCGTTCGGGGTTGGTGAACACCGAGGTGAGGCGCCCGAACTTGCGGGACAAGGTTTCACGGTCAGGGTCGTCGAGGTCGAATTCGTCGGCGAACTGGTCGAACTCGGCTTGGAGGGCCTGGTCGTTCATCTCGAAGGTGACCGGGTGGGGGTCCAGCATGACGGGAACGGTTGCCTCGTCCTGGAGAGACCGGGACACCGAGTACCTGTGCAGCACCCTGTTCGGGTCGGTCTCCTCGCCGAAGAGAGCGAAGGTGTTGGTAGCGAGGTTCCTGACGGGTGTACCCGTCATCCCGAAGAACTTCGCGTGTGGCAACGCTGCTCGCATCTGCCCAGCCAGAGACTCTTCCTCGGACGACTGGGTGCGGTGTGCCTCGTCGACCAGCACGATGATGTTGCGGCGGGTCGACAGGTTCTTGCCGGCGTCGGCGAACTTATGGACAGTCGTGGAGATGACGCCGCGCACATCGTCAGCCAGCAGGGAACGCAACTCCTTACTGGTGGAGGGCTGGTGGAAGTAGGCGTCTCCCATCGCGGAGGTGAACACCCCGGAGGTTTGCCGCACGAGCTGGGTCCGGTCCGAGAGCAGGATGATCGTGGGCGACTCGGTGCGGGTGTCAGCCAGTAGCAGCGAAGCGGCGAACACCATCAACAGCGTCTTCCCGCTGCCTTGGTGGTGCCAGATCAGACCTTTTTTGCCGTCGGCCAGAACCCGCTGGTGAATCAGATGCGCGGCCTCCATCTGTGGGTAGCGGGGCAGATACTTCTTGTCCGCCCCGCCTCCAGAGGTGTCGAACAGGACGAAGTTGGCGAGCATGTCCAGGACCGTGGCTGGGTTGAGCAGCAGCTCGACGGAGCGCTGCACGTCGGCCTGCCCGGACAGGTTCTCGTCGTCGTCAGTGGACCGGAACGGCTGCCACAGATTCAGCGGCGCACCAGCGGCACCGAACCGCAGCTTGAGCCCGTCGGAGGCGACAGCGAAGACGTTGGGGGTGAAGAACCACGGGTACTCGGCGGCGTACACATCGTTGATCTCGCGTGCGGCGTCGGCCCACCCGGACTTGGCGGTCGGTGACTTCACCTCTACGACAACGAGGGGCAGGCCATTGGCCCAGTACACGAGATCGAACCGGCGGGGGGTCTTGCCGGGGATGGTTATGGTCACCTCGTCCGACACGACCAGGGTGTTGGTGGTCGGGTGCTCGAAATCGATGACCTTCAAGGCATGCCATACGCCGTCGGCGCCTCGGAACTCCTTGTGCCCACGCAGCAGTTCCAGCACCTGCTCGTTGGCTCGCACCAGCCCGCCGTCTACGGCGTTGACGGTCGCGATGATCTCCTCGACCACGACGTCGACGTCGAACCCGTCGATCACCTCGAAGTTGAGCCGGACGATGGCGTCCCGCAACTCGTCGGCGAGCACCGTTTGTGTTGTCTCACGTGGCAGCAACCTGCCTGCTGTGTAGCCCCACCCCATAGGGAGGGACCACTGGATCATCAGGTTCTGGAACTCGCGCTCCCGAAGGCCCTTTGCCACGGCTCAGATCTCCAGCTCGGCGGATTCGATCTCGATCGTGCGATCCAGCAGACTCGTCAGCAGCCGAGCCCGGACTTCACGGAGACGGGCAGCCTCCGTGCGGATCGCCTCCAACGTTGACCCCATCGCGTCAAGTGCCACCGTGATCTCGCGTTGGCGGTTTAGTGAGGGTAGACGCACGGGCATGCCCCTTGCCCGCTTGGCACTGATGTGTTTGATGTTGGTGCCGCCGGCAACATCGAGGAAGGCCCTGGACTCGTAGGCCCACATGCTCCAGTGGAAGACGAATTCAGAGATGCAGACCCCTTCCAGCGCCCGGAGGCGGAGCAGGGTCATCTGCGTACAGACAGGGCCGGGTAGCTCGTCTCTCCACATAGCCGGCATTCCGACCGCATTCGCGCTTGCGCTGCCCTCGGACACCACAACGTCGCCGTACTGAAGACCGAACTTCTTGCGCTCTGCTGGGTCGTAGTTCATCTCGAGTACGTCGGACAAGTCGAGCGTCCCGTAGCCGACGTTCGCAGAGCGGAGGTAGGGCGTCATGTACGGGCCAGTCGCTCTATCGGGTGTCCGTCGTACGCCGGTGGAGAAGTCGAAGACGTTCTCGGCCCTCACGGCCTCAACAGAGTCATCGGTGATGAGATCGGCGCGTTGGCGACGCAGAACTGCTGCTAGAGCTTCCGCCTCGGCATCAAGTGAGGTGATCTGGCCCTCGATCGCGTCTATGACCTCGACGATGCGCTTTTGGACCGGCAGCGGCGGCAGCGTCACCGTTGCTGCGTAGAACTCCTTTAAGCGGACGTTCAGTAGATCGTGGGAACGCGCACCTTCCCTGAGCATGCCAGCGAGCGAGCCAAAGAACTGGTTTGAGTTGAGGGCGAGTTCCAGGTACTCAGGAAGCGCAGCTCCGTCTTTGGCTTCGAATACGAAGTACAGTGGGGAGACAATACCCGGCACCTTATTTAGGTTGCGGGCCACCGTGCCGTAGGCGGCTGATTTCGACGTGCTCTTGTTGTAGACAAACTGGCCTGGTTCGACAATGTAGTAGCCCGAAGTGTCCTTGCTGGCGACCTTCTTCGTGAAGAACGCATCCTGTGCGATCAGCCCGTGCTCGGCGGAGACCGTGAGGACGTTTTCGTTGGCTCCGTCCACGTTCTTTGTCGTCACGCGTGTGACAACTTCCGACAGCGGGACCTTTCTCCAGTCACTCATTGAAGCTCTCGACTCCCGCGGCGGAACAGCCGCGTCTTGGTACACATGAGTTGGCAGGCCACCGAGGGAGATCTGTTGCCAGTCACTCACTGAAGCCCTCGATCCCTGCAGCGGAGAGGACAGCGTGCATGTGTTGCTCGGTCTTCTGGCGTTGGGTGCGGGCGACGTTGTAGGCGTCGATCAGGGTGCCGAGGTCTTTCTGCTCGGCAGCGGCCTGTTTGATGTAGCGACCGATGTTGAGGTCATACGCCTTACTCGCGATCTCTGCGGTTGGGACGAATCGTGCAGAGAGGCCGCACTCTTCGTCGAAATTCAAAAGGTTTCCGTTGGTGTCGAAACTCGAGTGGTAGGCGGTCACCGTATTGGCGATGTCGGCGGCAGTGAGGACATTGCGCTTCTTGGCCTTGGTGAACCGGTTGGAGGCGTCGATGAATAGCACGCCGCCTTGCCGCTCCTCGGCCTTGGTGCCAGGGGTGCGGAACACCAGGATCGCCGTGGGGATGGACGTCGAATAGAAGAGGTTCGCCGGCAGGCCAATGACCGCTTCGAGCAAGTCCTCGTCCAGGACGCGTTTGCGGATAGCGGCTTCCTGGCCACCTCGAAAGAGAACGCCGTGAGGCAGGACGACCCCGGCACGGCCTTTCTTCGGGTCCATGCTCGCGATCATGTGCTGGACAAAGGCCCAGTCTGCTGACGACTGCGGTGCGACACCGCCGAGCGCACGCGGGTCGTTGCTCCAGGGCTTCCACTTCAGGCCGTAGGGCGGGTTGGCGACAATCACGTCGAACTGCTTGACGGATCCATCCGGTTTCTTGAAGCGCGGGTCCCTCAGGGTGTCGCCGACCTCCACTTTGAACTCGGTCAGGTTGTGCATGAATAGGTTCATGCGGGCCACCCCCGCAGTATCCGTTACGGCCTCCTGCCCGTTCAGGCTGAGGGTGTACCCTCGCCCGCCATGAGATTTTAGGAGGCTTGCGGCGGCGATGAGCATGCCACCAGAACCGCAGGTCGGGTCGTACACCGACTCATGGTTCTTGGGAGCTAGCAATTCGATGATCAGCTCAACGACCTCGCGTGGGGTGAAGAACTGGCCGGCGCGGGTCCCGGAACCGTCAGAGAAGCGCTTCAACAGGTACTCGTACGCTCCGCCGAGCACATCATGGGACATGTTCCCCTCGTGCATCTTGGGGACGCGGTTCATTGCCCGCATGACCGATGCCAGCACCTCCCCTGGCAGTACCGCTTCCGAGGTCCAGGTCATGGAACCGAACAGGCGAGAGAACTTGTCAGGGTTGGCCGACTCGATGGCTTGGAGAGAAGCGCGGACCCGCTGGCCTAGGCCGTGCTGGGCGACGGTGGCGAGGATGGATGACCAAGAGGCGCGGCTCTCGGCGACGGTGCCAGGGAAAATCAAGGGGATCTTGAACGTCTGGTAGTTGCTGTACTCGACCTCGTCGGCTTCCTCGGCTGAGAGGTCGAGGTCCTCGTTCTCCTTGAGGAAGGTCTGGTGTGTGTGCTCCCAGGTATCCGACAGGTACTTCCAGAACATCAGAGGGAAGACGACCGAGGAATACTGCGCTTCGGGCATCGCTACGCGCAGCTCGTCGGCGGCGTCCCACAACCGGTTCTCGATCTCCTGCTGGGTCACTGCCATCAGTCGGGGGTGTCCTTGCTCGTGTCTGGGAGGGCGGTCTAGAAGCCGCGGAGTTTCCGCTGGGCATCCTATTCAGGCCCCTTGGGTATGAGGCCGTGTCCGACTCTGTTGGCGGATTCAAGGAGTCGGATCGGCCTGGTGCGGCCCCGCACGTTGCCGCAGGGAGTCATGCTGGTTGCTCAGGAGGGCCTTGCCCTCGAAGCTGCCGACGGCCAGGACCCAGGTGACCTGCATCATCGGCGGACGGCAGCCGAGCCCTGTCTGTGGAAGTTCATGGCCGTCTGCCTCGCGCAACTGAGACTAAAACTGAGACCACACGACGACGAAAGGTCCAGCCGTTGAACGGCCGGACCTTTCATTTGCCCAGGTGGGCGGGTGCGGAGGATACGAGATTCGAACTCGTGAGGGGTTGCCCCCAACACGCTTTCCAAGCGTGCGCCCTAGGCCTCTAGGCGAATCCTCCGGTCGGAACATTACATGACGTCGGAGGGTGGTTGCGAACTCGTTCGGGGAGGCTGGGGAGGGGGAGGGAGGAGAGGGGAGAAG
>DATCQX010001086.1:0-2393 GCA_036569285.1 Streptomyces sp. | reverse complement strand
CGGTTCGTCGCCGGGGCAGGCGTTGGTGGCGATGTGGACGACGTGGTTGCGGCTGATGAGCCGGTGTCCGGCGCGGCCTTCGCGGGCGGTGAGGGCGCGCAGCGCGTGGGCGACGGACTGGTCGTCGCCGCCCGCGCGGATACCCTGGCCGGGGTCGCCGACCTGTATGCGGGTGATGCCCGAGCGGTTCGTGGCGGGGCCGGCGCGGCGGACGTGGTCGGCGGTCAGGCTCGGCGCCTCGGTGAAGTGGGCGCGGACGGTGTCCTCGACGAGGCGTGCCTCCTCGCCGTCGCGCGCGAGGACCACGCCTTTCTCGTACACGAACTCCCCGAGGTCGTCGGGGCCCATGGCCAGCGGTACGTCCGGCATCGAACGCTGTATGTGGGCGAACTGCTCGTGGAAACGCTGTGGTGCCATGGCTGCCCTCTTCCCCTGAGGTGACGGTCATCAGTCAGAGCCGCGAAGGTAGCCGCTGATACAGGCAGGCGGTGGTGTCGGGGGGCGAAGAGGGGGCGCATCGCTGTCGTCGCGCGCCGGGGCAAAGGGTGGGGCTGGTGGTGTCGGTGCAGGTGGGAGGGGCGGAGGGGATCGTTCCCGGTGTCCGGGCGGGTGAGTGCGGGGGGTGTGGGTGTCGTGTGGATCACCATCGGGACGTTTCGGTGAGGGCGCTTGGGGGGACGCGCGCCGGAGTACGCGCCGTGCTCGGCGCGGGGCCCGCGGTACGGGGTTCCGCCGGAAGCGCCCCAACCGGTGTGATGCGCTCCGCTGCCCGATACCATCCGTGGGGTGACAGCGGCACACGAACCGGTCCTCGAACTGCTGCCCATGGTGTTCGCCGCCCCCCATGAGGCGTTGGCGCGGGCGGAGGAACTGCTCCGCGCCGATCCGCCCGCTCTGCACGCGTCGGTCGCCCATCAGGTGATCGGCATCTGGCAGCGCGACTGGGGCGATCTGGGGCTGGCCCTGAAGCATCTGCGCCGCGCGGGCACGCTGGCGGCCCGCGCGGACTCCGCCGACCGTGAGGCGGACATCCTGGGGACCCTGGGTGTCGCCCTGGTCCACGCGGGCCGCACCCGGCAGGGCCTGGCCGCGTTCGAGCGGGGGGTGGAGCGCGGCACCGGCCTCACGCGCGCGCGGGTGCTGTTCAGGCGGGCGTACTCGTGGGAGGTCCTCGGTCATCACCCCCGGGCGCTGGAGGACCTGCGGCGGGCGGTGCCGGTGCTGCGTCAGGTGGGTGACACGATCTGGACGGCGCGGGCGCTGAACCTGCGCGCGACGGTGCACCTGGCGCTGGGCGCGGTGGACCGCGCGGACGCCGACTACGCGGCGGCGCAGGCTCTGTGGGACACCACCGGCCAGGAGCACGACAAGGCGGACGCCGTCGAGAGCCAGGGCATCGCCGCGTTCCGTTCGGGCGACATCCCGCGCGCGCTGAGCCTGCTGGACGACGCCGCCGAGCGGTACGCGAAGCTCGGCACGCCGGGGATCATGCTGAACATCCGGCGCTGCGAGGTCCTGATGGCCGCCGGTCTCGCCCCGGAGGCTCTGGCGGAGGCGGACGCGGCGATCGCCGTCCTGGAAGGCATCCGGGGCCAGTCCACGCGTAAGGCGGAACTGCTGCTGACGGCGGCGAAGGCGGCCCGCCTCGGCGGCGACACCGGCACGGCCATCGCGCGCGCGGCGGTCGCCGTCCGGCTGTTCGCGGCGCAGCGGCGCTCGTGGTGGGAGGCGCACGCCCAACTGGTGTTGATCGAGGCGAAACTGACGGCCGGCCGGAAGTCGGGGCGCCTGGTGGCGGACGCCGCGAAGGTCGCCGGGAAGCTCGCCTCCTTCGGGGCGCCCGCCGCGCCCGAGGCGTGGCTGCTGGCGGGCCGCATCGCGCTCGGCCTGGACTGGACGTCGGACGCCGAGCGGTATCTCGCGGTGGCCGCCCGCAGCCGTCACAGCGGTCCTCCGCTGGCCCGGGTGACGGGCTGGGCGGCCCAAGCCCTGCGGGCGCGCGCGGCGGGCTCCGGGCGGGGCGTCCTGGAGGCGTGCCGGCGCGGTCTCGACGTCCTCGACGACCACCGGATGACGCTGGGCGCCTCGGAGCTGCGGGCGCGGGCGACGGCGCAGGGTGCCGAACTCGCGGCGCTGGCGCAGCAGGTGAGTCTGGAGCGGGGCGGGCCGAGGCAGTTGCTGATGTGGTCCGAGCGGTGGCGGGCGACGGTGCTGTCGGCGCCCCCGACCCGGCCGCCCGCCGACGCGGCCCTCCTGAGCGGTCTGACGGCCTTTCGCGTCATCGCCGACCAGGCGGAGCAGGCCCGCATCTCCGGGCGCCCCCTGCCCGCCCTGGAGCGCGAGCAGAGGCGCCTGGAGCGGGAGATCCGCTCCCGGACCCTGCACATCCGGGG
>DATCQX010001085.1:0-9792 GCA_036569285.1 Streptomyces sp. | reverse complement strand
ACCGTCATGATCACGGGTGACAACCCGCTGACGGCCAAGGCGATCGCCGAGGAGGCCGGTGTCGACGACTTCCTCGCCGAGGCCACCCCCGAGGACAAGATGGCCCTCATCAAGCGCGAACAGGCGGGCGGCAAGCTGGTCGCGATGACCGGCGACGGCACCAACGACGCCCCCGCGCTCGCCCAGGCGGACGTCGGCGTCGCCATGAACACGGGTACGTCGGCCGCGAAAGAGGCCGGCAACATGGTCGACCTCGACTCCGACCCGACCAAGCTGATCGAGATCGTCGAGATCGGCAAGCAACTCCTCATCACCCGGGGCGCGTTGACGACGTTCTCCATCGCCAACGACGTCGCCAAGTACTTCGCGATCATCCCGGCGCTGTTCGCGGCCGTCTACCCGGGCCTGGACAAGCTCAACATCATGCACCTGTCCTCGCCGAACTCCGCGATCCTGTCGGCCGTCATCTTCAACGCGCTGATCATCATCGCGCTGGTGCCGCTCTCCCTGAAGGGCGTGCGCTACCGGCCGGTCAGCGCCGACAAGTTGCTGCGCCGCAACCTCACGATCTACGGCCTCGGCGGACTGATCGCGCCGTTCATCGGCATCAAAATCATCGACCTCCTCATCTCCCTCATCCCTGGGATCGGCTGATCGCCATGAACAACTCCGTATCGAACACAGCCCGGTTGCTGGGCGCCGGGCTGCGGGCCCTGCTCGTCCTGACCCTGGTGACCGGCGTGATCTACCCCCTGGTGGTGACGGGGATCGCCCAAGTCGCCTTCCACGGCAAGGCCGACGGGTCCGAGATCAAGTCCCAGGGAAAAGTGGTCGGTTCGTCGCTCATCGGCCAACAGGGCTACAGCCTCGACTACTTCCAGTCCCGCCCGGCGGACGGGATCGGCGCGAACTCCGTCAACACCCAGTACAAGCTGCTGCTTTCGGGCGCGACGAACCTCTCCGCCGACAGCAAGGTCCTGCTGAAGCAGGTGGAGGACGCGAAGGCGAAGGTCGTCAAGGACAACTCGGTACCGGGATACACCGTGAATCCGTCGGACGTCCCCGCGGACGCGGTCACCTCCTCCGGCTCCGGCCTCGACCCGGACATCTCCCCGGCCTACGCGGAACTCCAGGTGCACCGCGTCGCGTTGAGGAACCACCTGTCCGTCGCGGCCGTCGAGAAGCTCGTCGACGAGCACACCGAGGGCCGCACCCTCGGCTTCATGGGCGACCCCCGGGTCAACGTCCTCGAACTCAACATCGCCCTCAAGGCACTTGCGGCCCGGCAGTGAGGAAGGCGCACTGAGATGACGCGGGTGCTGGTGGTCGAGGACGACGCACAGCTCGTCCGAGCCCTCGTGCTCAACCTTCAGGCGCGGCGCTACGACGTCGACGCCGCCCCCGACGGCACCACCGCGCTGCGCCTCGCCGCCGCGCACCCGCCGGACGTCGTCCTGCTGGACCTCGGCCTGCCCGACATGGACGGCGTCGAGGTCATCAGGGCACTGCGCCAGTGGACCCGGGCACCGGTCATGGTCCTCTCGGCCCGCCAGGCGTCCGAGGACAAGGTGGCGGCGCTGGACGCGGGGGCGGACGACTACGTGATCAAGCCCTTCAGCATGGACGAGCTGCTCGCCCGGCTGCGGGCCGCTGTACGCCGCACGGAGGAGATGCCGCTGGCTCCCGAGTCCACCCGGGTGGAGACGGACGTCTGCACCATCGACCTCCTCGCCAAGAAGGTCGTACGGGACGGCCAGGACGTGCGCCTCACCCCCACCGAGTGGCACCTGCTGGAAATCCTCGTCACCCACCCCGGCCGCCTCGTCACCCAGAAGTATCTCCTCCAGGAGGTGTGGGGGATCTCCCGGAGCAACAAGACCAATTACCTACGGGTCTACATGGCCCAGCTCCGCCGCAAACTGGAGGCCGACCCCGCGCATCCCCGTTATCTGATCACCGAGCCGGGGATGGGGTACCGGTTCGAGGGGTGATCGCGGACGGTAGTCCGTGGATTTCGGGTGGCTTTCTCCCGGTGAGTGGATGTTTCGTGGATACCGTTCGGTAGGCGATCAGCGGGTCCGTTCCGGCCCGTAGGGGACTGGTAGCTTCCGTTTCATGGGCCCCGGCCTCAGAGCTGTGCGGCCCCCAGACCTTCGCCGATGCGTGGCGCATCTGGACGGAAACGGGAAACCCTTGCGTGTCTTTGGGGAAAAAGAAGAAGGAAGGCACCGCTGGCGGGTGCCGAGAAGCAGGCGGGGACGAATAGCGGCGGCCGGAGTGATGTCCGTGCTGGCCACGGCGGTTGTGGCGCCGCTCGCGTCGGCGACGCTGACGAGACCGTCGTCGGACGATGTCACGCCGTCCGACCGGGTCACCGACACCTCTCAACTTCCCTCGGGGTGGCGGAAGTCCGGGGACCGGATGGTCACCTTCGACGGCGACGCGACCGGCTTCCACGTCCTTGTCGCCGACTCCGCGCACGCTTACGCCTGGCGTACCGCGGCCACCCTCTCCGAGCCCGGCATCGAGACCGACCAGTGGATCGGGCAGACCTGTGTGACAGGTTCGGGCGACAAGGCGGTCGTCGTCTACGCGCCTCGGCAGGCCGTCAACGACCAACAGGGCTTCCAGGAAGGCGCGTTCGCCGCCGTGGTCGACCTTGCCGACGGGACGGTGACCAAGCTTTCGGAACTCGTCTCCCTCGCCTACTTCAACCCCGGTTGCGGCGACGGCGAGCAGGCCGTGCTGACCCGGCCGAAGGGGGACGGCACTCAGCTGCTGACCGTCGACGCGGAGCGGGGGAGTGTCGTCCGACGGCAGCTGGTGGCAGGGCAGTTGACCTCCGCCGTGCCTTTCGGGAAGGGGATCGCGGCCTCGGCCGGCGACTCCGTCGTCTCGGTGGACGGCAAGGGGGACGTCCGCACGCTCGCCAGGACCGGAGGGAAGCCGTTCCGGCTGGTGCCCGACGCGCAAGCCGGGCTCGCCTATCAAGTACCCGCCGGGGACAAGGAAGTTCAGATCCGCCGCGTCACCTCCGGCGGTGCCGATCGTCTGCTCGGTTCCGGGGCGCTCGGCACCCTTGCCGTCCGGGGGACCGGTGGGCACGTCTTCGTCACCGGCGAGGAAGCCCAGGCAAAGCTCAACAAGGCTGAGCTGCCCAAGAGTTGGCGGGCGCTGAGTGACGTGCCCGCCTCCGCCGAGGTGTCCACCACAGGCGCCCTCGCCCTCACCGGCGTCGGCAGTGGCACGGAAGCGGCGGGCGCCAAGTCGCCGGGCGCGGTTCCGGACGCCGGTACCGCCCAACCTGTCGGTATCGACGCCCTCGTGACCGGAACCGGGGCCGGGTTCGCGTTCCGTGTGCGGCCCGACGCGCTCCAGGCGGAGCAGGGCTCGGCGCAGTCACCCGCACTCGGCGTGATCAAGTCCCTTACGGGTAATGTGGGTTCAGGCGCAGGCGTGCACGCCGACAGCGTCCGTACGGAGCCGGTCGGCAGCGAGAACGGTGCCGGCGCGCAGCCCCCGGCCGAGGATCCCGCCCACACCACCACCGACCCCGACCGAGCCTGCGCGGTCACCCGCAACGACCCGGACCTCCAGTCCCTCCAGCCCTCCCCGGCCATGGTCGAGTGGGCAACTGACCTCGCGGTGCAGGGCAAGTTGGACGTCCGGCGCCGTAAGGGCTGGAACGGTACCGGCCTCGAGTCGTACACCCCGCAGGGGATGTTCCCACCGGTCCAGCTCAAGGGCGGTGGCAGGGTTCCCGCGCAGATCATGCTCGGTGTCCTCGCCCAGGAGTCCAACCTGGCGCAGGCCTCGACGAGGACGTCCACGGGGGAGAGCGGCAACTTCCTCCAGGGCGGCTACTACGGCAACGCCGGAAGCGTCCACACCGTCAACTGGGCCGGTGCGGACTGCGGTTACGGCGTCGCGCAGGTCACCAGCGGCATGGCGAAGTCCGACACGACGACCTTCACCGACGAGCAGCAGAAGGCGATCACCGTCGACTACGCGGCGAACATCGCGGCGGGGCTGCGCCTCCTCCAGGACAAGTGGAACCAGCTGTACGACCGGGGGCTGCTCGCCAACGGCGGTGACCCGCAGTACCTGGAGAACTGGTGGTTCGCGCTCTGGGCGTACAACAGCGGCTTCAACCAGCCGAGTCCGACCGACAGCACGGCCCCCTGGGGGCTCGGCTGGTTCAACAACCCGGCCAACGGGCAGTACCCGGCGGACCGCGAGATGTTCCTCTCCTCGGGGTACGGGGACGCCCGTACCCCCAACCTGTGGACCTACCCCGAGAGGGTGATGGGCTGGGCGGCGTACTCCCAGCAGAAGAACGACCCGCAGACCGGCGAGCCCGGCCCCGCGTTCACCGTCGGCTCCTGGCCGACCGGCGACGCGCCGGACGCGCAGCCGCCGCACGACACGTTCTGCACCCCGGCCGGCAACGACTGCGACGTCACCAAACCCCGTCAGGTTCCCGGCTCCAGCCAGCCGGTCGGCCCCTGCCGGCTCGACTCCTTCAAGTGCTGGTGGCACCAGCCGGTGACCTGGGCCGACTGCGCGCAGACCTGTGGTACCGAGGTACTCACGTATGAGGCGACCGACCCGGAACCGGCGGTCACGCCGCTCCACCCGGCGGCCTGCACCTCCACCCTGCCGCCGAACGCGCTGATCGTCGACGACGTCCCGAACACCGTGAAGTTCCGCGTCGGTTCCGCCAACCCCTGTGCTGGGAAGCGGAATTGGGTCAGCCGGGGCACGCTGACGTTCACGTTCGGCTCGGCCGAGCGGAACGGGGCGACGGTCTACCCCTCGAAGATCGACTTCCATCAGCTGGGCTCCGGGTTCGGCGGGCACTTCTGGTTCACCCACACCCGGGTGCCGGCCTTCACCGACTCGGTCGTCACCGGCACCTGGACCCCTGACCGCACCCTCAAGGGCTGGGCCCGGGTCCTGGTCCACCTGCCCGACCACCAGGCTGACACCCCCTCGGCGACCTACCGCATCGACCTCGGCGACGGCACGGTCCTGGAGAAGACCGTCTCCCAGGACACCGGGGGCGAGAACACCTGGCTCTCCCTGGGGTCGTACGAGTTCCGCGGCACCCCCAGCGTCTCGCTCAGCTCGGCCACGGCCGACGGCACGGGCGACGCGGCGATCGCCTGGGACGCGCTGGCCTTCGTCCCGCAGTTCCACGAACCGTCGGACGCGGTCACCCCGTAGGGGAGATCACCTGGGTGGCGCGCCGAGGCCGGGCAAGGGGATCTCCCTTGCCCGGCCTCGGTCCATAGGGGTACATCACGGCCTCCACCTGCGGGAGGAGGCTCCCCGATCCTCGCCGTCCTGCCGTGCCGTCTAGGCTCCTGTTGATCGTCAGAGCACAGGGGGATGGACGCCGATGGGGAACGAGGGCGCGGGATTTCAGCCGCTCCAGTGGGACGACCCTCAAGTGGCGGGCGGATACCGGCTGGTGGCGCGGCTGGGCGCCGGAGGCATGGGGCGCGTCTACCTGGCGTACACGCAGGGCGGCCGGGCCGTCGCGGTCAAGGTCGTCCGGCCCGAGCTGTCCGACGACCCGGTCTTCAGAAGGCGGTTCCACCGCGAGGTGAAGGCGGCGCGGCGGGTACGGGGCGCCTACACCGCCGAGTTGGTAGACGCCGACGCGGACGGCGCACCGCCGTGGCTGGCGACCCTGTACGTGCCCGGCCCCTCCCTCTCCGAACTCGTCGCCCGGCGTGGGGCGTTGCCCGTTCCCGCAGCGCTGTGGCTGATGGCGGGCGTGGCCGAGGCGCTGGTGGCCATCCACGAAGTCGGCGTCGTGCACCGGGACTTGAAGCCGTCGAACGTGCTGCTCGCCTCCGACGGGCCCCGGGTCATCGACTTCGGCATCTCCACGGCCCCCGACGCCACCGCGCACACCACACAGGGCGCCACCGTCGGCACACCCCAGTACATGGCCCCGGAACAGGCGTCCGCAGGTGAGATCACCCCGGCGACCGACGTGTTCGCGCTCGGGCAGACCGTGGCGTTCGCCGCGCTGGGGGAGCCGCTGTACGGGAGCGGGTCTGCGCTCAACGTGATGTACCGGATCGTGAACTCCGAGCCGGACCTGTCGGCCGTGCCCGAGCGGCTGCGGCCGATCCTCGCGCGGTGCCTGGAGAGCGATCCGCAGCGGCGGGCCACTCCGGCGGAGATCGTCGCCTGGTGCCGGCGGGAGCTGGGGCCGGAGGCTGATACCTCCGGGGGACCGGAGGTGTGGCGCGAGGTCGTGGGGCCACCGGTGCCGGCGCCCGATCCCGTACCCGTAATACCTCCGGCCGTACCCGCGCCGGTCGGGACCAGGCCGTGGGGGCCTCCCCCTGAGGTAGTACGGGCCAACCGGAGGCGGACGGGGCTGATCGCGGCTATCGGGGGACTGATGGCCCTGCCGCTGCTGGGTTCGCTGATGTGGGTGGGGTCGGAGGTGATCAAGGCGGGCCGGGAGCGGGCCGAGGCTTCCTCGTCGGCGGCGCCCTCGCCCTCCGCTTCTGGGAGAAGTACCGCGAAGGAATCCACCGGCGGAGAGGCGGCGGAGGCGGGCCGTCCGTCACCCACGGGTCCGCCGTCGCCGATCGCGCATCCCTTCGTGAGTCTGGACGAGAAGAACTCGATCAGCCTCAGGGACCCGGTGGAGCGCGACGACCGGAAAGGCGACATCCGCCTCGTCTGCGGCGACTCGGTCTGCTCGCTGAGGAGCAACACCAGTGCGATGACGCTGGGTTCGGACGATCCGGGTGATTCGTACGAGACCTGCAAGCTGTACCTCGCGAAGGCCGACACCCGCCGCAGCGAACTCCCGCTCACCGTTCTGGCAGAGGGCAGCCGGGTCTGCGTCAAGAACCGGTCAGGAGACATCGCCCTGCTCGTGGTGCAGATCAAGTCGGACGCCCTGCGTGGTGCCGGGATCAGTTTCCTGAGCACCGATCTGACGGTCTGGCGCGCTTCCTGAAGCCGCCCAGGGCTACCTCCGATGTACGGGAATCCCCTTACTGGGCCATCGGCACCCCCGTCTCCCCGCAGCCGCTATCGTCCGCACGTGGAACGTTCCCAAAGCTCCCCCTCATCCCCGCACACCCCCCTCGTCGTCTGGGACCTCGGCGGTGTCCTGGCCCCCTCGGGGCAGGCCCTCACCGCACTGGCCGAAGCCCTGGACATACCTGAGGACGAGTTCGCCGTCCCCTACTGGGCCCACCGGGACCCGTACGACCTCGGAGGGAGCCCCACCGAGTACTGGGGTCTCATCGGTGAGGCGCTCGGGCGGCCCTTCGGCGCGGAGTGGGTCGAGCGGCTGGACCGGATCGACACGGCCGGCTGGGCGGTGCTCGCGGACGAGTCGGCTGACCTCCTGGACCGGATCGCCCGCAGGGGCACACCCCTAGGGGTGCTCTCCAACGCGCCCTCGTCCCTCGCGACGGCCGTGCGGCGGGCCGGGTGGAGCGAGCGGTTCGAGACGCTCGTCTTCTCCGCCGACCTCGGCGTCATGAAGCCGGACCCGGACATCTACCGGCGTGCCGACGAACGGTTCGGCAGGGCGCCGTCCGATGTCGTCTTCTTCGACGACCGCCCCGTCAACGTCGAGGCGGCCCGCGCCCACGGCTGGCGCGCGCATGTGTGGACCGGTGCGGAAGCCGCGACCGAGGTACTCGTCCGCGAAGGCGTCCTCGACGGCTGACCGGCCGCGCGACCCGACGGCCATCGCCGGGGCCGGACTCGCCGGAGTCCCCAAGTCCGTTGTCTCCAGAGTCGTTTCGGGGCGCGGGAGTGCGGGGGAGGGGACCCGGCGGCGCGTGGTCCTCGCGGCGTAGGAGCCGGGGCGCATCGTCAACGCCTCGGCCCGTGCGACAAGTGACGTGTGGTGTGCACAGGCATTGACGGGGCGGTGTGGCGCGGTCACCTTGTACACCGCCCCGAGCGGGAGCCCTCCCGCAGCCGTCTAGTCGAACGAGGACGACGTCATGCCTTTTGAGCCGCAACGCCCCTTGTCCCGACGCACGTTGGTGGCCGCCGCCACGGCCGGGCTGGTGACCGCGGTCGCCCTCCCCGCCCGCGCGACCGCCGCCGCGGCCGGGTACCGCACGGTCGGCAGGACGGCGCCCGCCGCCGACGGGTACGTCCAATTCACCTGGCCCGGCGTCTACTTCGAGGGCCGCTTCGCGGGGACCGGAGTGGGAGTCGTGCTCGACGACTCCGTCAACGACTACGACGTACAGATCGACGGCGTGACCGTGCGGACGCTGGTGACTCCGGGGCGGACCACGGAATGGATCGGCGGCCTCGCCAACGCCGTGCACAGCGTGCGGCTCGTCAAACGGACCGAGAGCGCCTGGGGCGGCGTGGGGAAGTTCGGTGGCTTCGTGGCCGCGAACGGCGGTGCGATCCTGGCGCCGCCGGGTGACCGGACGCGGCAGATCGAGTTCATCGGGGACTCGATGACCGCCGGGTACGGCAACGTCTCGGGCGTCCGGGACTGTTCGGGGGTCGGCGGCGTCGACCGCAACACGAACTCCGACCTCTCCTTCGGCGCGCTGACGGCGCGGGCGCTCGGCGCGGACCACCACCTCAACGCCTTCTCCGGCCGGGGGATGGTCCGCAACTACGCCGGGACCAACCCCGGCACGGACTACCGCACCTACTACGACCGGGTGTTGCTCAGCGTCGACGGCAACGTCTGGCAGCGTCCGCGGACTTGGCGCCCGCAGCTCGTCGTCGTCGGACTCGGGGCCAACGACTTCTCCACCGCTCTCCACTCCGGCGAGGCGTGGGCCACGGAGGCGCAGTTGGCCGCGGCCTACGAGAGCGCCTACCACGGCTTTCTGGACAAGCTCCGAGCCCGCTACGGCTCCCGGCCGCACATCCTGCTCAGCTCCACCCAGGTCTCCAGCTCCACCACCTTCCGGGACACCGTCGAACGCATCGTCCGTACCCGTAGTACTCAAGGCGACCAGCGCATACACCACTGGTACTTCGGGGACGCCTCCCTCGACCTCCTCGCGTGCGACTGGCACCCCTCCGCCCGGGACCACCGCACCCTCTCCGGCCTCCTCCTCGACCGGCTCTCCTCGGTTCCGCTGAACTGGTGAAGCACGACCGGGGCACTCACCTCACCGCGTGGCGCTCGTACAGGCCGTTCAGCTGCTGGACCCAGAAGATGCCCTTCTCCTCCCGGGACGCGCTCAGGGAGAGCAGTCCGAGGTCCTTGCCTCATCCCGACCGCGGCGCGTCCTGCGGCGGGACGTCGCGAGCACCCGGCCGGGCCGACCCCCAGAGCTGTGCCACCACCCCTTCCGCAACCCCGGTCGGTGCCGGGGAGTTGGGGAGTTGGGCGGGGACGGTCGTGTTCTTCTTCTTGCCGGGGCGGTCGGCGAACAGGACGGTTGTCAGGGCGAGTTCGCTGTCCAGGCGGGTGGACCAGACGGTCCGGCGGGTGATGCCGCCGCCCGCCCCCGCGGTGAAGAACCCGTCTCCGAGCCCAGGTCCGCCGCCCTCCCCGACGACCCCCGCCCGGCCGTACATCGTCGCGCCCACCACGAACGCCTCCTTCTCCGCCAGCACCCGCCGCGTCTCGGGACGCGCCGTGTACAGCGTCCGCCCGCCCCGCGTGATCTCCGCGACCGTGTAGGGCGTCGCGTACACGCCGTTCGCGGCGACGGCCGCGTAAGCCGAGGCCAGCTTCAGAGGAGTGGGCGCGGCGGAACGGGTCAACGTCCTCAGCGGGCCGTCGAGTCGGGCATCCGCGAACGGCTCCAGCGC
>DATCQX010001084.1:0-4232 GCA_036569285.1 Streptomyces sp. | reverse complement strand
GGGCTGTGGGGGATGCGCATGTTCTACCGGTCTGTGAGGAGTGCGGACGGTGGGCTGGTCATGCCGTGCCCGGTGGGGATCCGGCCGGCTCGGACGGCGTCGAACGGCACCTCGAAGTGCACGATGCCCTGCCCGTGGGCGCGGTTGTCCCGCTCGTCGAGCACCACCTCGCCGAGCGACCGCCAGAAGCCCTCGGCGCCCTCCACCGACGGGTCGGTGTGCAGGTACACGGAGCGGTAGCCGCCGTCCGCCGCCGCGAAGTCGAGCAGCTCGCCGACCAGGCGCCGCGCCAGCCCCCGGCGGCGGTGCTCGCGCCGGGTGTAGATCCGCCGGAGCTGCGCCGTCGTCCCGGACGGGTAGCGCTCGGCGAGGTGCGCGGGGTTCGGCGGGTGCAGCGGGCCGCGTGAGTCGAGCGCCCCGGTCGCCACGACCGCGCCCGCGTCGTCCACCGCCACCAGCAGTGTGTGCCGCGCGGGCGTGAGGTACGCCCCGGACAGGTCGATGATGTCGCCGTGCCATCGCGGCACGTATCCCGTGCCGAAGTCCCGGTACACCGTGTCGAGCATGACGGCCCGCGCCTCGTCGAGGTCCTCCGGACCCGCCACCCTTATGCAGTATTCACGCACTTGCACATCATAAGCAGTTAGCGCGTGAGGGCGATCAAGGAGGCACCCCCGACCAGCCCTGACCTTCGATTTGACAGCCCTCATCCGCTCTCCTAAAACGTAGTCACATGAAACCCGTTTTCAAAAAGCCGGGTACTTTGGTGCGCCCCGAAGGAGGTCCCCGATGCGCGTAGCGTTCGTCGGGAAGGGCGGCAGCGGGAAGACGACCCTCTCGGCCCTCTTCGCCCGGCACCTGGCCCGTTCCGGCGCCCCCGTCCTCGCCGTGGACGGCGACATCAACCAGCACCTCGCCGAGGCCCTCAACCCCGACGCCGCCCCCTTCACCGCTCCCCCGCTCGCCGCCCGGCTCGGCGAGATCAAGGACCTCCTGCGCGGCACCAACCCCCTGATCCCCTCCCGCGACGCGATGGTCAAGACCACCCCGCCCGGCCGGGGCTCACGCCTCCTCACCCTCCTCGGCGACGACGAACTCCACTCCCGCCACGTCCGGCCCGTCGGCGGCGTCCCGCTGATGGTGACCGGGGCCTTCGACGAGAACGACCTCGGCGTCGCCTGCTACCACTCCAAGCTCAGCGCGGTGGAGTTGTACCTCGGCCACCTCGTGGACGGCCCCGGCGAATACGTCGTCGTCGACATGACCGCCGGCGCCGACGCCTTCGCCTCCGGCCTCTTCACCCGCTTCGACATCACCTTCCTCGTCGCCGAACCCACCCGGCGCGGCGTCTCCGTCTACCGTCAGTACCGCGACCACGCCCAGGAGTTCGGCATCCCCCTGGCCGTCGTCGGCAACAAGGTCACCGGCGAGGACGACCTCCTCTTCCTCAAGGAGGAGACCGGCGACCATCTCCTCACCCACCTCACCCACTCCTCCTGGGTCCGCTCCACCGAACGCGGCACCCCCGCCGGTGAACTGGAGGACGCCAACCGCCACGCCCTGGACGTCCTGCGCGCCGCCGTCGACTCCCGCCCCAAGGACTGGCCCACGCTCCACCGGCACGCCGTCGACTTCCACCTCCGCAACGCCCGCGCCTGGGCGAACACCGCGACCGGCCGGGACCTCACGGCCCAGGTGGACCCGGAGTACGTACCGGGCCCGCCGCCGGCCTCCTGACCGAGGGCACCCTTCTCTACGCCTACGACCTGATCGCCTCCCTCGCCGGCGACGCCGTCCGTACGAGCCTGGAGCGCCACTTCGGTGCGGCCCTCGCCTTCCAGAACTGCCGGCGCGTGGCGGCCTTCCGCCCCGACGCCCGCACCGGGGACACCTACGCCCGCTTCACCTCCGTCCGCTCCCAGTTCCTCGACCAGCCCCCGGAGTCGCGCGGCTGCTGAACGCCCCGTCGGCGCGAGGTGCGGGCCGGGGTTCGGCTGAAGTCCCATCACTTCTCCTCCGTGTGGTCCGGGTGCCGGGAAAATCTCCCGACACCCGGCCAACGGGCCGCTCCTCGCACACGTGCCCAGAAATCGAAATGTCACTCGATAGAGAGACATCGGATTTCAGGTTGACCCCGTCGAGGAGCGGGGCTCCCTACGTGCCGGCCACCACCGCGGCGGGCGCCGACGCATAACCGGTGGGCCTGGCCGTGAACGTGCCACGGCCCTGCGTACGGCCACGCAACCGGGTCGCGTAGCCGAAGAGTTCGGCGAGCGGGACGGTCGCGGTGACGACCGCCGAACCGGAGCGCGTCTCGGACCCGGTGACCCGGCCGCGCCGCGCGGCGAGATCACCGAGGACCGTGCCGACGGCCGCCCCCGGAACAGTCACCGTGACCTCGGCGACCGGCTCCAGGAGCACCATCGCGCAGGCCCGCAGCGCCTCCCGGAGCCCGAACCTGCCCGCCGTCCGGAACGCCTGCTCGGACGAGTCCTTCACATGCGTCGCCCCGTCGGTGAGCGTGACCCGCAGCCCGGTGACCGGGTGCCCGCCGAGCGGCCCCTCCGCGAGCGCGTCCCGGCAGCCGGCCTCGACGGCCCGCACGTACTCCTGCGGCACCCGCCCGCCGACGACCGCCGACCGGAACACGAACTCCCCCTCCCACGGCTCCACTTCGAGTACAACCTGAGCGAACTGCCCCGCCCCGCCGTCCTGTTTCACATGCCGGTACACGACACCGGACACACCACGACCGACGGTCTCGCGGTAAGTCACCCGGGGACGGCCGATGTTGACGTCCACCCCGAGCGTGCTGCGGATCTTCTCCACCGCGACCTCCAGATGCAGTTCCCCCATACCGGACAGCACGGTCTGCCCCGTCTCCGGGTCGGTCCGCACCGCCAACGACGGATCCTCCTCGGCGAGCCGGGCGAGCGCCGACGCGAGCCGCTCGGTCTGCGTACCCCGGCACGCCTCGACGGCGACGGACACCACCGGCTCCGCCGGAGCGGTCGGCTCCAGCAGCAGCGGAGCGTCCGGCGCGCACAAAGTCGCCCCGGCCCGCGCCGACTTGATCCCGACGACCGCCACGATGTCCCCGGCCACCGCCCGCTCCACCTGCTCGTGCCGGTCCGCCTGCACCCGCAGAATCCGCCCCACCCGCTCACTCCGCCCCGCCCCCGCGTCCCACACCACGTCCCCCTTCGCCACCGTCCCCGAGTACACCCGCAGGAACGTCAGCCGCCCGGTGGGCGTGACGGAAACCTTGAACACGAGCGCGGAGAAGGGGGCGGAGGGGTGGGCGGGTGGTGGTACATGACGTGTGACAGGTCTCGGGGGTGCCGGTGGTACATCACGCATGATGTGCCGGCCAGCCGATGCGTCGTGTACGGCCGGGGCGGCCGGTGGTACATCACGCATCACACCCCGCCCACCCGCCACCGCGACCCCCCGCACCGCAGGCACGTCCGTCGGGGACGGCAGGTAGGACACCACCGCGTCGAGCAGTGGTTCGATGCCCCGGTTGCGGTAGGCGGAGCCGCACAGGACGACCAGGCCGTCACCGCTGTGTGACATGTCACGCAGCGCGGCGACGAGGGTCGGTGCCGACACGGTCTCCCGCTCGCAGAACTCCTCCAGCGCCGCCGGATGCCGCTCGGCCACGGCCTCCTCCAGGAGGCGTCGCCTGCGCAGCGCCTCGGGGAGCAGTTCCTCGGGGACTTCGCCCGACACGACGGCGTCGTCACCGTCGTCCCAGGTCAGCGCCCGCAGATGGACGAGATCGACGACCCCGGTGAACGCGTCCTCGGCGCCGATGGGGAGCTGGACCACCAGCGGCGTCGGGTGGAGGCGTTCACGGATCGAGGCGACGGCCGTGTCGAGGTCGGCGCCCGCGCGGTCGAGCTTGTTGACGAACGCGATGCGCGGCACGCCGTGCCGGTCGGCCTGGCGCCACACGGACTCGCTCTGCGGCTCGGCGCCGGCCACCGCGTCGAACACGGCGACCGCCCCGTCGAGGACACGCAGGGCGCGCTCGACCTCGTCGGCGAAGTCGACGTGACCGGGGGTGTCGATCAGGTTGAGCCGGTGGCCGTCCCAGTCGCAGCTGACGGCCGCCGCGAAGATGGTGATGCCCCGGTCGCGTTCCTGGGGGTCGAAGTCGGTGACGGTGGTGCCGTCGTGGACCTCGCCCCGTTTGTGCGTGGTTCCGGTGGCGTAGAGGATGCGTTCCG
>DATCQX010001083.1:0-4264 GCA_036569285.1 Streptomyces sp. | reverse complement strand
CTGTTGTCCGTCCGCACCTTCTTCAGCGCGTCCGCCAGCAACTGCCCGTCGAACGCGAACACCCCGGAGTTGATCTCCCGGATCGCCCGCTGCTCCTCGGAGGCGTCCTTGTGCTCGACGATCGCGGTGACGGCGTTCGTGCCCGCGTCCCTGACGATCCGTCCGTACCCCGTCGCGTCCGGCACCTCCGCCGTCAGCACCGTCACCGCGTTCCCGTCGGTGTGGTGAGTGGCGGTCAGCTCGCCCAGCGTCGCACCGGTCAGCAGGGGGGTGTCACCGCAGACGACGACGACCGTCCCGCCGATCTCCCCGCCCAGCTCCTCCAGCGCCATGCGGACGGCGTGACCCGTGCCGTTCTGCTGTTCCTGGACGGCCGTCCGCACGCCGGCGCCGCTCTCCGCGAGGTGTGCCGTCACCTTCTCGCGTGCGTGCCCCACGACCACGACCAGGTTCTCCGGATCCAACTCCCGCGCGGCGGCGAGCACATGGCCCACCAGCGTCCTTCCGCACAGCTCGTGCAGAACCTTCGGAGTGGCCGACTTCATACGGGTGCCCTCACCCGCTGCGAGAACGACGACGGCTGCCGGGCGGATGGCGCTCACGGAGTGGCCCTTCGGCTTTGTGTTGGGTGGGGACATCCGAAGGATACCGGGGCGTTTCCGGGAGGACATGAGAGCGGGCCCCGACCGGACTGCGCCGGTCAGGGCCCGAACAATGCTCCCCCGCCAGGACTCGAACCCGGACAAATGGCACCAAAAGCCACGGTGCTGCCAATTACACCACAGGGGATTAATTCCGCCGGAACGGACAATTGCCCGGTCCGCCGAGTGGCACCCCCTACTATGCCGCACCAGGCGCCCTCCACGCGACGGTGTCGGCCCCTGCTCCGCCGGACATGGATCACAGAGCGCCCCTGCGGCGGACCGGTCCCGCCGGCGCGCTTCGTCCGGAATTCGGCGTTCCGGGGAAGGGGCCGGTGTGGGGCGTCCGCTCGGCAGCGAGGCGGCGGGGATTCGCGGGGCGGCGGTGCGGAAAGTTTCCGGAAAACGGGGGGAGCGCGACCGTAGGCTGGAGGCATGACCAGGACGGGGGAAGAGGTGGCCGCGGGCCGTGCCGGGCCGTGGTGGTGGGGGCGACGGCGTAGCGCCGTGTTCGATGTGGGGCTGGGGCTCGCCTCGATGGTGGAGTGCGGGGTGGAGGGCGTCCCGTTCGCCAGGGACGCGGGGATTCCGCTGGGGGCCGGGGTGGTGTTCGGGGTCGTCGCCGGGAGCGTGCTCGCCGTCCGGCGGAAGTGGCCCATCGCCGTGGTGCTGGTGTCGATCGCCATCACGCCGGCGCAGATGGGGTTCCTGATGGGGCTCGTCGGGCTGTACACGCTCGCCGCGACCGAACTGCCCCGGCGGATCATCGGATCCCTCGCGGGGATGTCCCTGGTAGGGATGCTGGTCGTGACGTTCGTCCGGCTGAAGCAGATCGGGGAGGGGGGCCTGACGGTCGGCGACTGGTTCGTGCCGTTCGCCTCGATCGCGACCGCCCTCGGGATGACCGCCCCGCCCGTCCTGCTCGGCCTGTACACCGGGGCCCGGCGGCGGCTGATGGAGAGCCTGCGGGAGCGAGCGGACAGCCTGGAGCGCGAGTTGCAGCTGCTCGCCGAGCGCGCGGAGGAGCGGGCGGAATGGGCGCGCGGGGAGGAACGGACGCGGATCGCCCGGGAGATGCACGACGTGGTCGCGCACCGGGTGAGCCTCATGGTCGTCCACGCCGCCGCGCTCCAGGCGGTCGCCCGGAAGGATCCGGAGAAGGCCGTGCGCAACGCCGCGCTGGTGGGGGACATGGGGAGACAGGCGCTGACGGAACTGCGGGAGATGCTGGGGGTGTTGCGCAGCGGGGGTGAGCGGACGGTGTCGTCCCCGGGAGGGCTGCCGCTGGCCGCCGTGGGCGCCGCCGCTGCCGCCGCCGCTTCCCGGGCCGTCGACGAGGGGGAGGGGCCCTGCCTGGCGGACGTCGAGGAACTGGTCGGGCAGTCGGCCGCCGCCGGGATGGTCGTCGCGCTGTCGGTGGAGGGGAAGGTGCGGGCCTACGTCGCCGAGATCGAGCAGACCGCGTTCCGGGTGGTGCAGGAGGCGCTGACCAACGTCCACAAGCATGCCGCCGGGGCCAAGACCTACGTGCGGCTGGCGCATCGGGACGAGGAGATCGCGATGCAGGTGGAGAACGAGCCGCCGCCGGAGGTGGGGTCGGCGTCGTCCGCCCGGCTGCCGTCCGGGGGGAACGGGCTCGTCGGGATGAAGGAGCGGGTGGTCGGGCTGGGCGGGGTGTTCGTGTCCGGGCCCACGGAGGCCGGGGGGTTCCGGGTGTCGGCGGTGATTCCTGCGGGGCGGTGAGGTGAGGAGGCGGTGGGGGTGGTGATTCGGGTTGTTGGTCACGGGGTGCGCCTTTCGTGCTCGTACCCCTTCATCGTTGCGGCCCCGCGCCCCGGTTCACGGTTCGCCGAACTTTTTCAAATCCCCTTTTTTCGCCCCGCTCTTCCGCCCTTTCCGCGCCCCGCGTCTCGCGCCCCTCACGCCTCCGTCGTCAACCGCACCGGATGCGTCCCCGATATGAGCGCCCCCAGCGCCTGGTCGATCGTGTGGCCGAGGTACCAGTCGCCGGTGTGGTCCAGGGCGTAGATCCGGGCGGCCGTGTCGATGGCGAGGAGGGTGTGGGTGTCGGGCTCGGCGCCGAGGGGGGCCAGGTCGGTGGCGAGGGCTCTGCCCAGGTCGGAGAGGGTGCGGGCCTGGTGGAGGCCGTGCAGGGGGTCGAAGTGGAAGACCGCGGGCGCGATCTGCCGGCCCGGACCGATGGGCGCGATGTGCAGGCCGCCGAACTCCGCCCACGCCTCGACCGCCGCGGGGAAGACGGCGTGCCGGTGGCCCGCCGGTGAGACGTGCTCGCGCAGGGCGTCGGCCCAGAACTCTGCCTGTTTGATGTCCCAACGCCCCGGAAGCCAGCCCGCTTTGCGCAGGGCGGCGTCCACGGGGACGGGGAAGCGGGTGGTCGAGGTGCGGTCGGTGTGGTGCATCTGCCGTTCGTTCGTCGAGGCCGGGGCGGTGGTGCGGGAGCCCCCGGTGGTACGGGGGTTCCTGGTGATGTTGACGCTTTTGCCGGGCCGGTGGTTCACACGGGTGGCTACAGCGTCGTACGTGCTCAGTCCTCGGACGTCTCGACGACGCGGATGCTGAAGTGGGCCGTGAGGGCGGTGCAGGCGCGGCAGGGGGGCGCGAAGGTGCCGTGCAGGGGGTCGCCGTCCTCGCGGATGTGACGGGTGGTGAGTTTGGCTTGTTTCAGGGCTTTGCGGGCCTCGCCGTTCGTCATGGGCTTGCGGGCCGCGCGGCGGCTGCGGGCGGCGTCGGCCGCCGCGATGTGCCGGGAGATGAGGAGCGCCTCGGCGCAGCGGCCGGTGAAGCGGTCACGACGGTCGCTGGGGAGCGTGTCGAGGAAGTCCTGGACGAGGTGGTGCAGCGGCGGCGGCTGGTCGCCGCGGGCGGCGGTGCCGGTGAGGGTCGCGCCGCGGACGGAGAGCGCGGCGGCGACGGTCGGGAGTATGCCGTCCCTGCGGTGGCGCAGCGCCGGGACGTGGGGGGTGTCGGCTGACCAGCCGATGCGGGGGTCGCCGCCGGTACGGGGATCGCCGCCTCGGACGACGCCGGCCTGGCCGCCGTGGGGATGGCCGCCGCGCGGATCGGCCCCGTAGGGGGCATCCCCGTCAGGGTCGGTCCCGTAAGGGGCGTTCCCGTAGGGGCCGCCCCCGTAGGGGTTGCCGTTCGGAGGGTGGTCGCCGGGGTCGCCGTCCGTTCTGTGGGGCTGTGGGACCTGGGACGCGTGAGGTGGTCTGTGGGTGCCGGGTGACGCTGTGTGAGCGGTGTCGGCGGCGGGATGTTCCGTGCCGTGAGGTCCTGTCTGCGTCGCGTTCATGATCGTCTTCCCTCCCCGGGCGTCCCCCCGGAGGACACAGGGTGCCAAATGGCGTGCCCTGTGCGGAAGCTGGGGCCTGACGACACGCCAGAGGCGGACCGGGCTGTCACCAGAGGGTGACGGCAGGTCACGGGCCGACGGGGGCCCGAAACGGAGCGCCGATGACCCGTCCTGCCGTACCGCATAGGCTGTCGGCACCGTGGGCGCGCGACGGACGTGTGCCGGGAAGCGGTGGAGACAGTCGGATACGGGGCGTGTCGGGACGGGGCCGGGAAGCGGAACCGCCGGCGGGTGCCGTACAGAGCGCCGC
>DATCQX010001082.1:0-2575 GCA_036569285.1 Streptomyces sp. | reverse complement strand
ATGTCGACGCCGAGGACGGTGGTGCCCTTGGGGACGTCGGAGTGGTTCATCAGCAGACCGGCGCCGTACACGCCCGCGCCCGCGACGACGACGAGGCCGGCGAGGAGGGGCAGCTTGCCGCGGCGCTTCTTCTGCTTCTTGGCGGGCGCGGGCGCCGTCTGCTTCGGCGGGGTGCTCTGGGTGGCGGGCGCGATCGGCGAGAAGCCGCCGCCGAGCGTGGCGGGGCCGTCGCCGCCGGGTCCGGCCGGGCGGAAGCCGCCGGGAGCGCCGGGGCCGGCGGGAGCTCCGGGTCCGGGCTTCGGGGCGAGCTTCTGCGGCGTCAGGATCGCCGTGTCGTCGCTGAGTCCGCCGCCGGGCATGCGCGCGGCGCCGTTCTGGCTCAGGCCGTTGGTGAGGCCGGGGCCGCCGGGGCCCGGGGCCGTGCCGGGGGCGCCGGGGCCCGCCTTGGGGACGCCGCCGGTCGCGGGGCCCGTGGTGGGGCCGCTGGGTCCGGCGGGGCGGCCGGGGAGGGCCTGGGCCGGGTCGGGGTAGCCGCCGTTCGGGGCGGAGAAGTCGTGCCCCGAGAAGTCGTGCTGGGCCGTCGTGCTGCTCTCGGGCTCGGCGGGGGGCTCGGAGAAGTACGGCAGCTCGTCGCGGGCCGGCTCCGGGGCGGCCGGGCGCGAGGTGGCCGCGAGGACCTCGGTCACGTCGAAGGAGCCGGTGCCGCCGCCGTGTCCGGGCGCGACCGGGCCGCCGGTCGCACCGCCGGGCAGTCCCGCGCCGTTGGTACCGCCGGGGCGCTTGCCCGGGGCCGCCATCGAGCCGACCACGCCACCGGGGCGGGCGCCGCCTATGGCACCCCCCGCGGGTCGTGCGCCGGCCGTACCCGGACCCGTACCGGGGGCGGACGGCTGTCCGCCGTTCGTACCGGACGCGGCTGCGTTCGCGCCGGACGAAGCGCCGGGCATGCCCGCGCCGTTGGTCTTCGGACCGGACGGTCTGCGGGGCGCGAACCAGTCGCTCTTCTCGGCGGCGGGCTCGGCGGCGGGCGCCTCGGGCGCGGGCGCGACAGACTGCTGCTCGGCGGCCGTGTCGTCGCCCTCGCCCTCACCGACGGGCTTGCGCACGACGACGGGGGGAATGGGCCGGGACCCGGGGATGTTGATGCGGATCCGCGTCGTCACCGTGGTCTCGGTCTTGCGTTCCTCCGGCCGCGCGGCCGAACGGCCCGCGTCCGCACCGCCGTCGGACACCAGCGGTGTCCCGTACGGGGGCGTGCCCGAAGGGTACGCGGCACCTCCACCGCGCCCGTTGGGCCCGGAGGACGGAGTGTCAGTTTCACGACTCAAGGCAGGCTTCTCCAGGTTGGCTCCGCCGCCCGCCACGACCTCACGGGCAGCTCGGCGGCGCGCACCACCATACTGGCCACTTCTACCCCTCATCCCACGAGCGCCGGGGAAACCCACACGGGATACGCACGCTCATGCCACGGAGAAGTGGTACGTCACTTCCCAAGTCGGGCGTCGGCGCCGTTCGGTTGCCTTCCGGCGCCAAGGGTGGCGCAGATCACAGCCGTTGCCATGCCGCCGAGCAGGAACAGGTACGAGCCGCCGCCCGCCGCGAACAGGAAGTCGCCCTCGGGGCGCCCGGCCGTCAACAGGACGACGGCGATCATCCACCCGCCGGCGGGGGCGACAGCGCCCGCGCGCGTGCCGACGGCTCGCGCACCGCCCAGGAACAGCCCGGCGGCCCCGGCGAGCGCCAGCAGCAGTCCCCCGGGGAACCAGCCCGCCTGGACGAGCGACCCGGCGACGCCGGTGACCGCGCCGAGCAGGAGCAGGCCCACATAGGCCACGGCGCGGCCCGCGGAAGGGGGTTTGAGGGGCTGGGAGAGGTCGAGGGCCATCAGAGGGCACCCTTCCCCGCGCGGGGCTCCGTGTCGCCGTCCTGGGCGATCCCGGCGAACAGGTCGCTCTCGCGGCCCCCGTCCACCCCGCGCTCCCCGCGCGCCAGTTGGTAGTACTCGGTGCCGAAGAGCGGCTGGGCGAGGTAGTTCGAGAGGATGAAGTAGCGGTTCCCGGGGGCCACTTCGAGCTGTGTCGCGTGCGCGCGCATGGCGGTCGCCTTTGCTTCCGCGTACGGTCCGCCGGCGATCTCCGTGGTGATCAGGCCGTCGTCGACGACACCGGGGACGTCACCGATCTCGGCCGCCTTGTCGAACGGCAGCTCCGGGAGGTCCTGTTCCAGCCGCGCGAAGGCGTCCTCGGCGACAGCGCGCGGGACACGGTTCCAGTACACCTTCTGGACAGGTACGCCCTCGGCGCCCGCGAGTTCGGCCGCGCGCATGCTGACGCGGTGGGCCTGGATGTGGTCGGGATGGCCGTAGCCGCCGTTCTCGTCGTACGTGACGAGGACCTGGGGCCGTACCTCGCGGATGACGTCGAGAAGCTGTCCGGCGGCCGTGTCGACGTCCGCCTGCCAGAAGCAGCCCGGGTCGTCGTTGTCGGCGGTGCCCATCATCCCGGAGTCGCCGTAGCGCCCGGCGCCGCCGAGCAGCCGGACGTCGTCCACCCCGAGGGCCCGCATCGCCTCGGCC
>DATCQX010001081.1:0-7691 GCA_036569285.1 Streptomyces sp. | reverse complement strand
GGTGCACGGCGAGGCCACCCGAGGCTCGTTCCTCCAGCTGACGGAGGGATGGTCGGGGCGGTTCGCCGTGCTGTTGCTCTGTGCCGCGCTGGTGCCGAACGCGGCGGTGTGGGCGGTGGGTTATGCCGCCGGGCCAGGATTCGTCCTGGGCGCGGGACATGTGGTGGGGCCGCTGACCTCGGACCCCGCGCCGCTGCTGCCGCCGTTCCCGCTGCTCGCGGCGGTGCCGGAGGCGGGGCCTGAGGGACCGGTGCACTGGGCGGTGGCGGGGGTGCCGCTGGTGGCCGGGGTGGTGCTGGGCTGGTTCGTGGGGCGGGCCGCGGACACCGGATGGTCGCGGGGACGGACCGCGGGGGCCGTGTGCTGGGCCGCGGTGCTGTGCGCCGCAGCGGTCGCCGTGCTCGCCGTGCTGGCCGGCGGGCCGCTCGGGGTGGGGGCGCTGGCCCGGTTCGGGCCGGTGTGGTGGCAGGTCAGCGGCGCGGTCGCCGTGTGGCTCGTGGCCGTGGGCGTGCCGGTGGGGCTGGGGGTCCGGGCCTGGCTGGGACGTACGCGCGGCGGGGTGCGGGCGTGGGCGGGGGGCCTGTTCACCCGGCGCGAGGCAGCGGGGGCGACCCGAACGGCTCCCGGAGCGCGGTCGCGGATGCGGGGTCTCCTCACCCGGCGGAAGGCGGTCGACGCCCCCCTTGCGGCTCCCGGGACCGCACCTTCCTGGACCGCACCTGACAACGGCCAGGTGCAGTCGGGCGGTCCCCACGACACCCCCTTCGACCAGGGCCGCGTCCCAGGCCGCCCCGATCAGGCGGGCGCTCCGGCCCGGGAAGACGTTCCCGACGACGAGGACGACACCTACGAGCCGTACGAAGTGCTCCCCGCCGACCCGGCGCCGAGCCCGTTCCTCGAGTCCAGCCCGTTCCTCGAGTCCAGCCCGTACCCCGCGCCGAGCCCGACCCCCGCGCCGAGCCCGTCCCTCTCACCCGATCCGTTCCCCGCACCGGCCGCCCCCTGGTACGAGGACGCGGCCCACGAGGCCCGCTGGGCCGCGCTGCTGGAGGAGCCGGCGGACGAGCCCGACGAGCCCGACGAGCCCCGCCCGGCCGACTGACCGGCCCGGCCCACTGACCTCAGCTGTCGGCGCCCAGCAGGGGCCGGAGCTGCTTCGGCAGCAGGTCCGAGCAGGACTGCTGGGCCTGGTTGGTGAGGGCGTCGTTGACGCAGGTGTAGTAGTCGTCGTAGACCAGCCGCGTGGTGAAGCTCGCCGCCACGAAGAGGATGGCCAGGGAGGCGGTGACCAGGCCGGTCATGGCCGCCGTGGTCTGGGGGCGCGCGGACTGCGGCGGGGCGGGGGTGTTCGGGTCGGGGGTGCGGGGCTTGGCGCGCAGGGCGCTGCCGCCCCAGTACAGGGCGAGGGCGCCCAGCAGCAGCCCCACGGGCTGCCAGCCGTAGAGGACGAAGAAGAAGGCCCACATCCCGGACAGCAGGGCGTAGCGGGCGCGGCGCTGGGCCGGGTCCGTCGGGTCCCAGCGCATGCCGGGGCCGCTGCCGCCCTTGTCCTCCTGGCCGCCGCCGGGATTCAGGCCGGGGCGGTCCCCGAAGCCGCCGTCGGAGCGGCCCGGCTGGCGGTCGCTCCACTGACTGCCCCAGGGGGTGTAACCGCTTCTGTCGTCGCCCTCGGAGCCTTCGGAGCCGTCCGGGCCCTTTGAGCCTTCGGGGCGGCGCGGCTGCCACGGGCGGTCCGGGGTGCCCTCCGGCGGCGGGGCGAAGGGGTTGTCCTCGTCGGCCCGACCGCCCTGCCCCTCGCCGTTCTTCCTGCCGGAGGACGGCGCGTCCGGCGGTGACGTGGGCTGCTCCCTCAGCAGCACGCCGCTGCGCCCCCCTCCCTGCACCGAGTGCTGGGGGAGCGTGAGGAGTCGCAGGCTGCGGTCCGACATCAAGTGAGCGTCTTCCCCTAGGAGTACGAGTCGTCTGGCGAGAGCCGTCACTGCGTCAACGCACCGCACACCGCCCGCGTTCCCGGAGAGGCCCCTGGCAGACGCTACCTTCCGGCCACGCCCCCGTCCCGTGGGGGCCTTCCGGTGTGCCGGTATCGTTGCTGACGGTCGGCCGCTTCGTAGGCTTCCCCGTATACCGGGGCTCGATGCATTCGTACGACCGTACAAAAGATCCCCCGAGAAAGGGCCCCATCGTGGCCGAGCCGGTCAAGCGACTGGTCGTGCTGGTCTCCGGATCCGGTACGAACCTCCAGGCGCTCCTCGACGCCATCGCGACGATCGGCGTCGATGCCTACGGTGCCGAGATCGTCGCGGTCGGTGCCGACCGCGGGGACATCGAGGGGCTCGCGCGTGCCGAGCGGGCCGGGCTGCCGACCTTCGTGTGCAGGGTCAAGGACTTCGGGACCCGCGAGGAGTGGGACACCGCCCTCGCCGAGGCCGTCTCCGCCCACGAACCCGACCTCGTGGTGTCCGCCGGGTTCATGAAGATCGTGGGCAAGGAGTTCCTCGCCCGTTTCGGCGGGCGGTTCGTGAACACCCACCCCGCGCTGCTGCCCAGTTTTCCCGGCGCCCACGGCGTCCGTGACGCGCTCGCGTACGGAGCCCGGGTCACCGGCTGCACCGTCCACTTCGTCGACGACGGTGTCGACACCGGACCGATCATCGCCCAGGGCGTGGTGGAGATCCGGGACGAGGACGACGAGAGCGCTCTGCACGAGCGCATCAAGGAAGTCGAGCGAAGGCTGCTCGTCGAGGTCGTGGGGCGGCTCGCCCGCAACGGCTATCGCATTGAGGGACGAAAGGTAGTTATCCAGTGACCGCCGAGAACAAGCGGCCCCTTCGCCGGGCGCTCATCAGCGTCTACGACAAGACCGGCCTCGAGGACCTCGCGCGCGGCCTGCACGAGGCGGGCGTGGAGCTCGTCTCCACCGGGTCCACCGCCGGCCGTATCGCCGCCGCCGGCGTCCCCGTCACCAAGGTCGAGGAACTCACCGGCTTCCCCGAGTGCCTGGACGGCCGGGTCAAGACCCTGCACCCGCGCGTGCACGCCGGCATCCTCGCCGACCTGCGCCTCGACAGCCACCGCGAGCAGCTCGCGGAGCTGGGTGTCGAGCCCTTCGACCTCGTCGTCGTGAACCTCTACCCGTTCCGCGAGACCGTCGCCTCCGGTGCCTCCCCCGACGAGTGCGTCGAGCAGATCGACATCGGCGGCCCCTCCATGGTGCGTGCCGCCGCCAAGAACCACCCCTCGGTCGCCGTCGTCACCAGCCCCGAGCGGTACGCCGACGTCCTGGCCGCGGTCAAGGACGGCGGCTTCGACCTCGCCACCCGCAAGCGGCTCGCCGCCGAGGCGTTCCGGCACACCGCCGAGTACGACATCGCGGTCTCCAGCTGGTTCGCCAGCGCCTACGCCCCCGCCGACGACTCGCAGTTCCCCGAGTTCATCGCGGCCGCCCTGGAGCGCAAGAGCACCCTGCGCTACGGCGAGAACCCGCACCAGCCCGCCGCCCTCTACGTCGACGGCACGGGTGTCGGTCTCGCCGAGGCCGAGCAGCTGCACGGCAAGGAGATGTCGTACAACAACTACACGGACACGGACGCCGCCCGCCGTGCCGCGTACGACCACGCCGAGCCCGCCGTCGCCATCATCAAGCACGCCAACCCCTGCGGTATCGCGGTCGGTTCGGACGTCGCCGAGGCGCACCGCAAGGCGCACGCCTGTGATCCGCTGTCGGCGTTCGGCGGGGTCATCGCCGTCAACCGGCCGGTGTCGAAGGAGATGGCGGAGCAGGTCGCGGAGATCTTCACCGAGGTCATCGTCGCGCCGGACTACGAGGAGGGCGCCCTCGAAGCGCTCACCAAGAAGAAGAACATCCGCGTCCTGAAGGCGCCCCAGGGGCCGTCCGCGCCGGTCGAGCTGAAGCCCATCGGCGGCGGCGCGCTCCTCCAGGTCACCGACCGCCTCCAGGCCGACGGCGACGACCCGGCGAACTGGCAGCTCGCGACCGGCGAGGCGCTGAGCGCGGACGAGCTCAAGGAGCTGGCGTTCGCCTGGAAGGCGTGCCGCGCGGTCAAGTCCAACGCGATCCTGCTGGCCAAGGACGGTGCCTCCGTCGGCGTCGGCATGGGCCAGGTCAACCGCGTCGACTCCGCGAAGCTCGCGGTCGAGCGGGCCGGCGCCGAGCGCGCGCGGGGCGCCTACGCCGCGTCCGACGCGTTCTTCCCCTTCCCCGACGGCCTGGAGATCCTCACGGAGGCCGGCGTCAAGGCCGTCGTCCAGCCCGGCGGTTCGGTGCGGGACGAGCAGGTGGTCGAGGCCGCGAAGAAGGCGGGCGTGACGATGTACTTCACGGGGACGCGGCACTTCTTCCACTGAGCACGGCATGAACAGCACTCAGGCGTGCACCCCCGGAACGCTCCGGGGGTGCACGCCTGATGCATGGCGCGACGCGTCTACTTGACGCGGATGACCATCACCTTCGCCGCCTTGTCGTGCCAGCCCTGCTGGCGGCCCGACTTGTCCCAGAGCGGGGACAGGAAGACGACGAGCATGCCGACCATGCAGGCGAAGTAGCCGACGACCGGGATGACCCAGCGGATGAACGCGGCACCGAGGCCGGGCTTCTCGCCGGTCTCGACCTTCACCACGCGCAGGCCCAGGGCGAGCTTGCCGAGGGTGGCGCCCTTCAGGGCGATCATCAGCCACTCGTAGACGAAGCTGAGGAGCCCGAGGACGGCGACGATGGGGACGATCTTCTCCGCGAAGCCGTTGGCGGCGTCCTGGACGCAGGCGTTGTAGACCTCTGTGGAGGCGTTCGGGTCGCAGTCGTTGATCGATTTGGCGCTCCCCACGAAGCCGCCGATCACGATGGCGAAGTAGATGGCGCCGATGATGGCGCCGTCGATGAAGCGCGCACCCAGCCGCCGCCCCATCGACGCGACCTGCGGACCGCTCTGGTAGCCCGCCGGGTACCCGCCTCCGGGAGCCTGCGGGTAGCTCGGGTAGCCCTGGGGCTGCTGCCCGTACTGGTCCTGCGAGTAGCTCGGGTAGCCCTGCTGCGGATAACCCGGCTGCTGGGGCTGGCCGTATCCGGGCTGTTGCGGCTGGCCGTACCCGGGCTGCTGGGGCTGCTGGCCGTACGGGTTGCCGGGCGGCGGCGCGCCGAAACTCATGGCTGGATTCCTCCGTTGGTCTACGCGGGGACGAAGCGGGCAGTGCGGAGGAATGTCAATTCTTGAGCGGTTTGCCCCCCGACCGGACCGCAAATCTGCGGTTTTCATCGTTGATCGATCGGTGAGTTCTTGTCCAGCCCGATTCGCCGGGTGTTGTGCAAGTGCAACATCCGTCGACGGGAGTGACCGGATTGGAAGCGGGGGCCCGTGATCCGGGAGGATGGCCGCATGACCGCCCAGATTCTCGACGGCAAGGCCGTCGCGGCCGAGATCAAGTCGGAGCTGGCCACGCGGGTGGCGGCGCTGAGAGCGCGGGGCGTCGTGCCCGGTCTCGGCACCGTCCTCGTCGGCGACGACCCCGGCAGCCGCAAGTACGTCGCCGGCAAGCACCGGGACTGCGCGGAGGTCGGGATCGCGTCGATCCAGCGGGAGCTGCCGGGCACGGCTTCGGCGGACGACGTCGAGAAGGTCGTCCGCGAACTCAACGAGGACCCCTCCTGCACCGGTTACATCGTCCAACTGCCCCTCCCCGACGGCATCGACGAGAACCGGATCCTCGGGCTGATGGATCCCGCCAAGGACGCGGACGGGCTGCACCCCGTGAACCTCGGCCGCCTCGTCCTCGGCGAGCCCGGACCCCTGCCCTGCACGCCGAACGGCATCCTCACGCTGCTGCGCCGCCACGGCGTCGAGATCAAGGGCGCGGAGGTCGTGGTCGTCGGCCGGGGCGTCACCATCGGCCGCCCCATGCCGCTCCTCCTGACCCGCCGCACCGAGAACGCGACGGTCACCCAATGCCACACGGGCACACGCGACCTGCCGTCCCACCTCCGCCGCGCGGACATCATCATCGCCGCGGCGGGCTCCCCGCACCTGATCCGCCCGGAGGACGTGAAACCGGGCGCGGCGGTCCTGGACGTCGGCGTCTCCCGCGACGCCGCCGGCAAGATCCTCGGCGACGTCCACCCCGACGTCCGCGAGGTCGCCGGCTGGCTCTCCCCCAACCCCGGCGGCGTCGGCCCCATGACCCGAGCACACCTCCTGGTGAACGTGGTGGAGGCGGCTGAGCGCGGTGCCGTCTGAGAGCGAGGCTCCGCCGGGCGCGGGCCGTCCGGGCCGGGGTGAGGGGGGTCGGCTCGCGGGTGAACAAGGGGAACCTGTGGACGACGATGTCGAGCCGGACGGCGCGGGTGGGCCGGGTAGGTCGGCTGGCGTCGGGACTTCCGCCGGAGAGGCCGACGCGGTTGAACTCCCCGTGGCCGGACCCTCCGCGGCTGAACCTCCGGCCGCCGAACTCCCCGACGCCGAGTTCCCCGTGATCCGGCCGTCCGCGATGCGTGCCGCCGAGGCCGAGGCCGAGCCCGACACGGCTGAACCTGTCGCGGCCGACCCCCATGCGGGGCCGCCCTCTGCAATCGAAGTGTCGTCCCCTGCAACCGAACCCCCCACACCCGGGCTCCCTACAAGTGGGGCGCGGGACACTGGTGGTCAGGGGGTTCGTGGACAACGTGAGAGCGAGCGAGGCGAGGAGACTGTGGGCGAAGAGGTAGTTGCTCGGCGGAGTCGGCGGTTCCCGAGGGTGACGCGGGACACCGCGCGGCCGGAGGGGAGCGGGCGGGCGGTCCCGGGAGCGTCGTCCGTGCCGGCGCGGCAGTGGCCGATGCTGGCGGTGTCGGGGCTGGTGGCGCTCGGGCTGCTGATCACCGCGCTCGATCAGTTCCGGGTCGGGACGATCCTGATCGGCGTGGCGTTGTTGGGCGGTGCCGTGCTGCGGTGGCTGCTGCCCGGGGTCGGGATGCTCGCGGTGCGGTCGCGGTTCACCGACATCGTGACGTACGGCGTGCTGGGCCTCGCGATCGTGCTGCTCGCGCTGATGGCGCAGCCGCACCCGTTGCTCCAGATCCCGTTCCTCAAGGACACCCTGCACTTCACGGTGCAGAGCTGACGTACGGCGACGGCTCGTCCACCCCGGTGTTCGGGGCGGGCGAGCCGTCGCCGTACTTTCCCCGGCCCTGTCGATTCCGGCGCGGAACCGGACTAACGTGTCTGAACGGGACGGACTGTCACTGGGGGGACACGATGGCTCGTTGGAGGGCTCTGCCGGACGAACTCGATCCGAGGGCCGCGGAGTTGGTCGTCCATATGCGGCGTTGCGTCGACCGTGCCGGGCTGACCCTGTCCGCCCTCGCCGAGCGCACCGGCTACAGCCACACCTCCTGGGAACGCTTCCTGGACGCCCGCCTCCTCGCTCCCCGCCGCGCGGTCGACGCCCTCGCGGAGGCGACCGACACCTCACCGGTCCACCTCACGACCCTGTGGGAACTCGCCGAACAGGCCTGGAACCGCGCGGAGTCGACGTCCGGCGATCCGGCAACCACCCAACTCCGCGTCCCGCCGGCCGTGTTGCCGGTGCGGGAGGTGGGTGGGCCGACGGAGGGGAACTCGTGGGGGCTGGCGGGGTACAAGGGGCCGTCGAGGGCGGGGGGTTCGGCTGCGGCTGCGGAGTGGGTTGCTCCGGCGGGGGGTGGG
>DATCQX010001080.1:0-24477 GCA_036569285.1 Streptomyces sp. | reverse complement strand
CCCGCCCCTGAGACACGGGGCGCCGCCCTCTCGATCCCCCCTTCCCCCCACACACACCCTTTTCAACCCTTCAGAAAGGCACTCCCATGTCCTCCCCCCTCCCCCAGCTCACCCTCCTCAACCCCGGCCCCGTCAACGTCCACCCCGACGTCCGCGCCGGCATGACCTCCCCCGACCAGTGCCACCGCGAGTCCGAGCCGCTCGCCCTGCTGGCCCGCACCCGGCGCAAGGCGGCCGAGATCGCCGGCGGCAACCCCGACGACCACACCGCGGCGGTCTTCACCGGCTCCGGCACCGCCGCCCTGGAGGCCGCGTTCGCGTCGATCGTGCCGCCCACCGGCCGGATCCTGATCCTGGACAACGGCCACTACGGCGAGCGCCTGTGGCGGATCGTCAAGGCGAACGGCGTCCCCCACCGGCGCCTGGAGTTCGGCTGGACCAACCCGATCGACCTGGAGGTCCTGGACCGCACGCTCGCCGAGGACCCGGGCCTCACGCACGTCGGCCTGGTCCAGCACGAGACCAGCACCGGGCAGCTCAACCCGCTGCGCGAGATCGGCGAGGTCGTCGCCCGGCACGGCCGCCAGCTCGCGGTGGACGCGATCAGCAGCCTCGGCTCGGAGCGCTTCGACCTCGTCGCGGACCACGTCGACTGGGTCGTCGCGACGGCGAACAAGTGCCTGGAGGGCCTGCCCGGCGTCAGCTTCGTGGCCGGCCGCCGGGACCGCTTCGAGGCGCTGAAGGACGTCCCGGCGCGCGGCTTCTACCTGGATCTGTACGGCAACTGGTCCTCGCAGGAGGGCAAGGGCGTCCCCGCGTTCACCCCGGCCGTGCAGGTGCTGACGGCGTTCGAGGTGGCGCTGGACCGCTCCCTCGCGGAGGGCGTGGAGGCGCGCGGCGAGCGGTACCTGCGCCTCGCGGAGCTGATCCGGGCCGGTCTCACCGAGCGCGGCTGCGAGTTCCTGCTCCCGCCGGAGCACCGCGCGAACTCCTGCACCAACGTGTACATCCCGGACGGCATCGCCTACACGGACCTGCACGACACGATCAAGGCCGAGGGCTACGTCATCTACGCCACCCAGGAACAGCTTCCCGGCGTGTTCCGCGTCGCCAACATGGGCCAGCTCACCGAGGCCGACGTGACCGGCTTCCTGGAGGCGTTCGACCGCAGTGTCGCGAAGCTGACGCCTCCCCAGCTCTGATCCCCCCACGTTCCACCTTCCCCCCACTTCCCCGGAGGTTCCCCATGTCCGTCGTCTCCCTCGCCATCGTCGGCGCGGGCCCGAGCTGCACGTACGCCCTGGAACGGCTGGCCGCCCTCGCGCGGGCCGCCGACGAGCCGGTGCCGCTGGCGATCCACATCTTCGACGCGTCGGGCCAGTTCGGCGCCGGCCAGGTGCACAGCCCCGAGCAGCCCGTCACGAGTTTCCTGAACCGGATCGTCGGCCAGGTGTCGTTCGCCGCCGACGAGACCGTCGAGGAGGCCGGACCGCTGCTGCCGGCCGAACTGCGGCCCACCCTGCTGGAGTGGTGCCACGACCGGTTCCGGGCGACCGGTGACCCGCTGTACGACGTGTCCGCGGAGGACTGGCCGAAGCGCTACGTCCACGGCCAGGCGCTCCAGGACCAGTTCCAGACGTATCTGCGGCTGCTGCGCGAGGCGGGGGTGCGGGTCGACCTGCACCACGCGGAGGTCGTCGACATCCACGAGGCCGCCGAGGGCGGCGAGCGGCTGACCGTCGTCACGAACGCGGCGGGCGCCTCGTACGACGTGGACAGTGTCCTGATGGTCACGGGGCACTCCTGGAACGACCCGGACCGCTATCCGAAGCAGGCGAAGTGGAACGCGTTCGCGAAGGAGCACGGGGCGGTGTTCGTGCCGTCCGCGTATCCGATGGAGCTGCACATACCGGACGAGTCGACCGGCCCCGGTTCGGTGGTGGGCTGCCTCGGGATGGGGCTGACCAGCATCGACATCATCCTGCACCTCACCGAGGGGCGGGGCGGGCGGTACACCGACCGCGGTGACGGCCAGTTGGTGTACCTGCCGTCGGGCAAGGAGCCGGAGTCGATCGCGGTGTTCAGCCGGTCGGGTCTGTTCACGTTCGCGCGGCCTTTCAACGCGAAGGAGCGGGACCTGGACGCGCTGGAGCACCGGGGGGTCTTCCTGACCGAGGCGGCCATCGACTGGCTGCGGGACTCGGTGGGCGGGCAGCCGGTGGAGATCGGCGGGCAGCCCCGGGTGCAGCTCGACTTCGAGCGGCACGTGCTGCCGGTCGTGGTGCTGGAGATGGCGGCGCTGTACTACCGGACGCTGTTCGGGCCGGAGTTCGGGGACGCCCTGGAGGCGGCGGTACGTCCCGAGTACGAGGCGTTCCTCACGGACGCGGGGGCGGGCGCGTCGTCGGCCGAGGCGGTGGCGCGGCTGGCGGACGCCGTGGAGCGGTACGTCGACCCGGTGGCGCGGGCGCTGGACGCGGTGCTGCGGGGCGAGGACGCGCAGCTGCCCAAGGGGCTGCTGCCGCGTTATCTGGAGGTCGTGTTCGGGCCGGACTCGGGGGCGCGGCTGCTGTCCCTCGCCGAGTCGGACCGGGCGCGGTTCGAGCGGGCGGTGGCGAACACTCCGTCGCCGTACCGGCACGGGACGTACGCGGCGGACAACCGGTTCTCGTGGGAGCGGACCCTGTGGCCGATCCCGCGCGACGGGCACCGCGACCAGGAGGGGTACCGGGCGGCGCTGCTGGACTTCCTCGACGTGGACCACCGCTGGGCGGCGCAGGACAACCTGACGAACCCGGCGAAGGCGGCCGCGGACGGCGTGTGGCGGGACCTGCGGGACACCCTGGCGTACGCGGTGGACTTCGGCGGGCTGACGGCGGCCTCGCACCAGAACTTCCTGGACGTGTACATGCGCCACCACAACCGGCTGTGCAACGGGGCGGCGCTGGAGGTCATGGAGAAGGTGCGGGCGGCGATCCGCGCCGGCCTGGTGGACGTGTCGGTCGGTCCCGGCGCCGACCTGTCCACGGACGCGGCGACCGGGCGGTTCCGGGTGCAGGGTCCGACGACCGGCGCGGACCTGGAGCTGGACGTGCTGGTCGACTCGCGGGTGCACCCGTTCGACGCGGAGAACGACGTCCGCCCGGTGTACCCGGCGCTGCTGAGGCACGGCCTGGCCCGCAAGTGGGTCAACCCGGGGCAGGGCGGGGCGCCGGACTTCGGTCCGGGCGGTCTTGAGCTGACGGCGGACTTCCACCCGGTGCGTGCGGACGGCACGGCCGACCCGCGTCTGACGTTCCTCGGCCCGCCGAGCGAGGGCGTGATGTTCTTCCAGCTCGGTGCCCTGCGCCCGAACCGCAACCACCACGTGATGCAGGACGTGCTGCGCTGGGTGCGCGAGTTCTGGCCGCACGTGCAGGACGCGCCGGTGCCCGCCGGCGCCTGACCGCTCGTCACGGGACCGGCACCGCGCGGTGCCGGTCCCCTTTCCCCCCACACCCTTGTCAGTGAGTTGAGTAAGGAGGCCACACCGTGGCCCGAACACCGCGCCTGCTGGTCCTTGATCCCGTCCACCCCGAAGCCCTCGCCGAACTCGGCCGGGACCTGGAGGTGGTGGTGCGGCTGAAGCAGCCGCAGGACGAACTCGCCGCCCTGGTCGAGGAGATCGACCCGGACGCCGTCGTGGTCCGCAGCGGGGTGAAGCTGACCGGTGACGTGATCCGGTCGGCGCCCCGGCTGCGGGTGATCGGCCGGGCCGGCAGCGGCACCGACAACATCGACGTGGACGTCGCCCGCGAACTCGGCATCCGTGTCTTCACGTTGCACGGGGTCTCCGCGAACGCGGTCGCCGAACTCGCCCTCGGCCTGACCCTGTCGGTGACGCGCAACATCGCGCTGGCGGACCGGCAGATCCGGGCCGGACTGTGGCGCAAACCCCAGCTCGCGGGGCCCGAACTCGGCGGCCACACCCTCGGGATCGTCGGTCTCGGCCCGATCGGCTCACGCCTCGCGGAGCTGGCCCGACCGCTGCGGATGCGGGTCCTCGCGACGGTGGCCTCCCCGACCGAGGAGCGCGCGAAGGAGCTGGCCGCCGAGGACATCACGCTCGTCGCGCTCCCGGAGCTGCTGCGGCAGTCGGACGTCGTCTGCCTCGCCCTGCCGCTGAACAGCGCGACCCGGCACCTCATCTCGGGCCCGGAGCTGGCGGAGATGGGCCCGGGCTCGTATCTCGTGAACGTCGCCCGGGGCGGGGTCGTCGACGAACAGGCCCTGTACGAGGCGCTGTCGACGGGCGTCGTCGCGGGCGCCGCGCTGGACGTGCACGCCGTCGAGGGCGGCCTCTCCCCGCTCGCCGAGCTGGACAACGTGGTGCTGACCCCGCACATCGGCGCGACCACGCACGACGCGCAGGCCCGCATCGGGACGCTGCTGGTGTCCCGGCTGCGCGAGGAACTCACCGCCGCGGGCGTCCTGGAGCGCCCGCTGACCCCGGAGGCCGTCAAGTGACCGCGTCCCGTGTCCGTGCCGCCGTGATCGGCGCCTCCGGGTTCACCGGCGGCGAGATGCTGCGGCTGCTGCTGAACCATCCGGACGTCACCGGGATCGCGGCGGCGGCCCGCTCCTCCGACGAGCCCCTGGAGGCCGTGCACCCCCATCTCCTGGGCAGCGGGCTGGAGTTCACCACTCCGGACGAGGTGACGGACCGCGCGGGCGACTTCGACGTCGTGTTCCTGTGCACGCCGAGCGGCGAGGCCATGCGCCGCGCGGACGAACTCCTCGCGGCCGGCACCCGGGTGGTCGACCTGAGCGCCGACTTCCGCTTCCCCGACCCGCAGCGGTACGCGCAGGCGTACGGCGCGGAGCACACGGCGACGGAGGCTCTCGCCGAAGCGGTGTACGGGGTCAGCGAGTTCCACCGGGACGAGATCGCGAAGGCCCGGCTGGTGGCCAACCCCGGCTGCTATGTCATCACCGCGCTCCTCGGTGTCGTCCCCCTCTACGAGAACGGTGTCGCCGACCCCGCGCTGCCGCTCAACCTCGTGGGGATCAACGGGACCACGGGGGCGGGGAACAAGCCGCGCGCTGAGGTCATGCACCCGAACGCGTTCGCGGCGCTGCTGCCGTACAGCCTCCAGGGGCACCGGCACGCGCACGAGCTGGAGGACCGGATCGGGCACGGTGTGGTGGTGGACCTGTCGACCGCGCACGGCAACTTCGCGCGGGGCATCCACATCCAGGCGACCGTGCCCGTGCGGGCCGAGGTGCGCGCGAAGCTGAGCCGGGAGACGCTGCTCGACCTGTACCGGGCGCGCTACGACGACGAGTTCTTCGTCCGGGTCAACACGCGGCCCGCACGGGGCGGTCTCACCGACAAGGACTACCGGCGCTATCCGACGCTGGCCGGGGTGACCGGGTCGAACTTCTGCCACATCGGGCTGGACTACGACGCGTCGCGGGGCGCGGTGAAGGTGGTGGCCGTCACCGACAACCTCGTGAAGGGGGCGGCCGGTTCGGCGATCCAGAACATGAACCTGATGCTGGGCCTGGACGAGACGGCGGGGTTGCGGACCTATGGGTTCTGACGCGCCGCTGGCCGGGATCGCCCGGCTCGCCGACCGTCCGGTGGTGCCCGGGGAGCGGTGGATCCTGTCGGCGGGGTTCAACACCGGGGCGCGGCTCGCCGACACGGGCCGCATCGACTGCGAGCTGGAGGACATCGCGGCGCTCGCGGACGCGGGCGCGCGGGTCGCCGTCCTGTCCCACCAGGGCAGTCACCGCGACGGCAGCGCGGGCGGTCTCTCCCACGTCGCCGCCTACCTGGCCCGTCGGCTGGGCCGGACGGTGGCCTATCACCCGCACAGCGCGGACGAGGAGGCGCCGAAGATCTCGGCGGCGATGTCCGCGGGCCAGATCGTGCTGTTCGGCAACACCCGGGAGTACGCGGGCGAGGAGCGCGGGGACAGCGGGCTCGCCCGGGCCTTCGCTCGGCTCGGGGACCGGGTCGCGGTCGGCGGCTTCTCCAAGGCGCACCGGGCGCACGCCTCCAACACCGGGCTGCTGGAGCTGATGCCGGGCTTCGCCGCGCGCAGTCTGGTGCGGGACGTCGAGGCGCTGGCGCCCTGGGCGCAGCGCGACGGCAGGCGTTCGGTGGCGGTGCTGGGCGGCCGCAAACCGGAGAAGGTCGTCGCCGGTCTGGCGGGGCTCGCGCAGTACTACGACCTCGTCGTGCCGGGCGGCGTCGTCCTCAACTCCCTGCTCGCCGCCCTCGGTCACCGGGTGGGCGCCTCGTGGCTGGGCACCGATCCGGAGCGCTGTGTCCAGGTCGCCGGGAGGGTGCTGGACGGTCCGCGCAAGGCGCTGATCCACATCCCCGAGACGGTGTACGTCGCCCCGGCCGACGACCGCGGCGACCCGACGGGCCCGGCGCGCCCCCTGGCCCTTCCCGCCGACGTCCCCGACGGGCACGCGATCGTCGACTTCGACCTGCGGCCGTGGGCCCGCGCCGAACTCGCCTACGCGCAGCGGGCCGTGGTCGCGGGCACCCCGTGCCAGTACACGTACGGGCACACGCGGGCGGCGGACGCCGTGCTGCCGGTGCTGGCCGGCACGGACACGCTGCTGCTGGGCGGCGACACGGTCGCCGAACTGCCCTGGCAGGGCCGCACCTCCACGGGCGGCGGCTCCGCGCTCACCCTGCTCGCCTCCGGGGACTGCGCGGTGCTGCGGGCCCTGCGCGCGGACCGCCGCTCTCCCGTGAAGGACACGCTTCCTCTGTGAAGGACACGCTCATGCACTTCGACCTCGACATCCCGACCCGGATCGTGTTCGGCGCGGGCACTTTGGACCGGGTGGGTCCGCTGACCCGGGAGCTGGGCGAGCGTCCCCTGCTGGTGACCGGGCGGTCGGCCGGGCGCCGGTTCGGCTATCTGGAGCGGGCGCTCGCGTCCCTCGGCGGGGCGGTCCACTTCGACGGCGTGTCGCCGAACCCGGCGTGCGCGGAGGTGGACGAGGCCGCGCGGGTGGCCCGCGACCACGGGTGCGACGTGGTCGTGGGGCTCGGCGGGGGCAGCCCGCTGGACGCGGCGAAGGCCGTGGCCGCCGTGCTGGGGACCGGCCGTCCGGCGACCGAGCTGATCGGCACCACCTTGTCCCCGACCGACCCGGTGGTGCCGATCGTGGCCGTTCCGACGACGGCGGGCAGCGGCTCGGAGGTGACGAAGGGCGCCATCGTCACCGACACCGTGCGGCGTTTCCGCTCCGGCATCCGGGGGGACGCCCTCACCCCCCGGATCGCGGTGATCGACCCGGACCTCACCTCGACGGTCCCCCACCACGTGCGCACGGAGACCGCTTTCGACGCGTTCGCGCACGCCGTCGAGGGGTTCGTGGCCCGCCGCTCCGACCCGCTCAGCCAGGCACTGGCCGTCCAGGCGCTCGGGCTGATCACGGAGCACGCGGACGCCCTGGCGAAGCGGGAGGACTCCCCGCGGGCCCGGGAGGCGCTCGCGCTGGCGGCACTGCTGGGCGGGATCAACGTGGCCCGCGCGAGCACCTGTCTGCCGCACCGGCTCCAGCAGGCCATGGGCGCGCTGCCGGGCCTCGGCATCTCCCACGGCCGGGGCCTGGCCGTCGTCTACCCGGCGTGGCTGCGCCACACCGAGCGGCACGCGCCGGACGACTTCGGGCGCCTGTCGCAGGCGCTGGGCACGTCCAGTGTCGGCGAGGCCGTCGGGGAGTTCCTCGACCGGGCCGGCCTCGCCTCCCGGCTCCGGGACCACGGGGTGGCCCGTGCGGATCTGGGGCTGCTGCTGGAGGGGGTGAGCGGGAACCTCGACAACGATCCCCGGCCGGGGGTGGACGCGGAGTATCTGCAGGTGCTGTACGAGGAGTCGTACTGATCAGCCGGACGGGGTGAGCGGGACGCGTGCCGGGACGGTCCAGTGTTCCGGGGCGCGCCAGCCCGTCCACTTGTCCCACCAGCGGTCGCCGCTCTCCACCAGAGCGACGACCGCGTCGGCGGCTGTGCGCACCGCCTCGGCCTCGCCGGGGGCGAATCCGCCGGTGGCGGCGCGGTGGGTGAACTCGTCCTCGTCCTTCCAGGTGTAGGGCGGGTCCTGGGGCGCCGGCGGGATCAGGAGGTCGAGTTCCTGGTCGAGGGTGTCGAAGCCGTGGGGGGTGAGGCGCATGGGGCGCTGGAAGTTGATGTACCAGCCGCCCGTGGGCCGGCTCCACACCGAGTAGCCGTCGCCGGGGCGCACCAGTTGGAGGACACCCTCGGAGAGCCAGGTGTCGCCGAGGACGAGCCAGGGGTGGAGGCCGAGGGTGAAGTCGCCCCGCCCGAAGGTGAGGGGGGTGCCCTGGGCCGTGAAGACCGCGAGTCCGTCGGCGTCGTGCGCGACCACCCGCACCGGGTAGACGAGCCACTCGCGGCCGTCGAGGATCTCACGCCGGACGATGACCTGTCCCGGCGCGAAGAATGTGTTCGCCATGCACCGACCCTATCGGGAGGCGTCCCGGGTCACTCACCGGCCGGGGCGAAGGCGCGAGTGGCCGAAACAGGCGTGATTCTGGCCGAGTTGTACGGCCGGTGATCTCTTTCGGGTGAATCGGGGGCCGTGTCCGACCGTTCGGCGGGAGGGGGCGGCACGCTGGAGGTGATTTCGAGGGCGGGAGGGGCTCGCGGGATGGCGGGGACACAGGTGACGGCGGACAGCGGGCGCGGCGCGGGCGGGGAGGTCGTCCGGCATGGAGTCCCCCGGCACGTGGCCTGTGTGATGGACGGCAACGGCAGGTGGGCGGCGCGCAGGGCGCTGCCCAGGACGTCGGGGCACCGGGCCGCGGAGGCGACGGTGATCGACGTCATCGAGGCCGCGCGGAAGGCGGGCGTGCAGTGGCTGAGCCTGTACGCGTTCTCCACGGAGAACTGGCAGCGGCCGGGCCCGGAGGTGGACTACCTGATGCGGCTGGTGCGCGGGGTGGTCCGCAAACACGCGCCGCTGCTGCACGCGCGGGGCATCCGCTGCCGGTTCCTCGGGGTGAGCGATCCCCGGATCCCGGCCGGGCTCGCGCGGGACTTCGCCGACCTGATGACGCTGACGGAGGCGAACCGGGGCCTGACGCTGACGGTCGCGTTCGACCACGGCGGCCGGCGGGACATCGTGGAGGCGGCGAGGTCGCTGATCCGCGCCGGGGTCGCGGCCGACGCGGTGGACGAGGAGAGCTTCGCCGCGCATCTGCCGTTCCCGGACACGCCGGACGTGGATCTCGTCATCCGCACCTCCGGTGAGCAGCGCATCTCCAACTTCATGCTCTGGCAGGTCGCCTACGCGGAGTGGACGTTCCCGCCCGTCCTGTGGCCCGACTTCCGCGCCCCGCACTTCCTGGAGTGCCTGCACGCCTACCGGCACAGGGACCGCCGTTACGGCGGCGTCCCGCAGCCCCCGTCCCCTGCCCCGCGGCCGATCGGAGAGTCCCGCCCGTGACCGACACCCCCGAGGTCCCCCTGTTCGGTCCGGGCTCGAAGTTCGACACGTTCGTGGACGACCCCCGTTGGGCGCTGGCCCTGGTCCGGGCGCTCGTCCTGGAGGCCGCGCATCCGCAGGTCGGCGCGGCCCTGCTGGCCAACTCGACGTTCGTGGCGCATCCGTGGCGCCGCCTGTGGAACACCTACCGCAGCCTGCGCCGCATGTTCGGCGCCGACGACGAGGCCCGCGCGCGGGAGGCGGCCCGCCTGAACCGGCTGCACGCGCGGCTGACCGGCGACGCGGGCGGGCAGCCGTACGACGCGCTGGACCCGGAGGTCCGGGCGTGGGTGGTGGCGACGCTGTTCGAGAGCACGGTCACGATGTGCCGGCTGAGCGGCCAGCCGCTGGACCCGGCGGAGATGGACCGCGTGTACGCCGAGTACCGGGCGTTTTTGGGCATGCTGGACGGCGAGGAGGCGCGGCTGCCGGGGACGGTGCGGGAGTTCTGGCCGTACTACGAGCGGGTCGTGGCCGAGGAGTTGGAGAACACCGAGGCGGTGCGGATCATCCTGTACCGGCTGTTCGACCACATACCGGCGCCGCCGCTGCTGCGGGGTGTGCCGACGCTGTGGGCGGCCGGGCGGACGGTCGCGGGTCCGGTGATCGGCGCGGTGACGGTCGCGTCGCTGCCGAAGGCGTTCCGCCGGCGGGCGGGGCTGGCCGAGGTGCCCGGGGCGGGGGCGCTGTTGCAGAGCGCCTACTTCGCCGCCGGTCTGGCGCGGTTCCTGCCGGAGGGCTGGATCGAGGCGGACAAGGTGGTGGCGCTCCTGTCGACGTCGCCGGACGCCGGCGATCCCCGGATCAGGGCGGTCCGGGACACCGTGAAGCGGGCGGGCGCCTTCGTCCGGCTGGTCACTCCCCTGCCTCCCGAGCCGGCCTGGGCACCGAGCACCCGGGAGGACGACGCCGGGGAGTTCTTCGACGCGGTCCTCGACCAGACCGGCGACGGCCGGATCACCTGGCCCGACCTCGCCGCGATGGCCCGCGAACTCTCCGCCCGCCTCGATCTGGACGAGCCCCAGGAGACCCGCCTCTACACCGCGTACGCCGACTGGTGGCGCGAACTCCAGTCCGCCCTGGACACCGACGGCGACGGCCGTATCGGCCGCGAGGAGTACACGTCCGGCGTCCCCGTCCTCGCCGGGCCCGCGCTCATCCAGGTCGCCGAGGTCCTCTTCGACGCCACCGACACCAACGGCGACGGGAGGATCGGCGCGGACGAGTACCGGGCGCTGTTCCGCAGAGGCTTCCACCGCGACCTGTCCGGCCCCGGAGAGGCACACGGGGCGCACGAGGCACACACGACGCACGACGCCTACGCGCGCAGCGACTTCGTGCGGGACTTCCTGTCGTTCATGTCGGGACACCTGCGCACGACGCCGTTCGACCCGCTGCTCGCGGAGGCGTGAGGTCCGCTCAGCGCACCGTGTCGCAGTAGGTACCGGGGACGGAGAAGACGGTCATGCAGACCTGTTCGCCCAGAACCAGCGCGGAAGTCGGTGTGAACCGGCCCCGGGCGAGGCCGGGTTGGGTGGTGACGACGAGGTTGCCGGTCCGCTGGACGCCGTCGACGGTGAAGGACAGCCGCAGCGGCGTCGGCGGCTGCCGGATCGTGAACTCGTAGAAGAAGCCCTGAGTGGCGTTTCCCGCGATTCCGGCACAGACCCTGGCCTCCGGCACGCAGACCACCTGGGCCGGAAGGGTCTCCTGCACGGCGGTGGCGGCCGTGGGCCAGAGGACCGCGCCGAGCGCGGCGCCGGCGGTCAAGCAGCTTGCGATGAGTCTCGTTCGCATGGGACGGCCGCTCCTTCTCTTCGACGGATGCCGGTGCACAACTCAACCATGCGTTCAGGCGCCTTAACCCTGGCCACTTCGCAAAAAAAAGGGGGGCTGGGCCGAGAGGCGAACCCCCGCACCCCACCCCCACCCCTCACTTCCAGTCGAACGCCCCGACCTCCCGCGCCGGTTCCGCCGAAGGCACCTGCGCCTTCTCCCACTCCGAGCGCCCCATGACGACCTCGGGGTCGAACATGACGATGACCCCGGCGATGAGCAGCAGGATCAGCGGCCCGGCGAGCATCGCCAGCATGAAGGAGAGCAGCCCGGCGGAGGACTGTCCGGTGAGGGTGCCGTGCGTGGCGTGGACGCTGACCGCCGACATGCCGGTGTAGTGCATGACGGACACGGCGGCGCCCATGACGAGGCTCGCGCCGAGGGTGGCCCAGACGGCGCTGATGGAGACGGCGGCCCAGAGCGCGGCGGTCGCGGCGACGACGGCGATGACGATGGACAGGGCGACGATGCCGGTGTCGTAGCGGAGTCCGCCGCCCACCTGGAGCGCGCCCATGCCCATGTAGTGCATGGCGGCGACGCCGAGCCCGGTGACGGTGCCGGCGATGGCGAGGGTGACGACTCCGGTGCCCCGGTAGCCGACGAGGAAGAGGCCGACGGAGACGACCACGACCGCGACGAGCAGGCTGAACATCGTCTGCCCGACGTCGTAGTGCATCAGCTGCCCGTCGACGGTGAAGCCGATCATCGCGATGAAGTGCATGGTCCAGATGCCGCAGCCGAGGGATATCGCGCCGAGGGCCAGCCAGCCCCAGCGGCGTTCGCCGCCGGCCCGGCGCAGGGACCGGGTGGTGCAGCGCAGAGCGAGGATCGACCCGATGCAGGCCATCACATAGGCGGCGACGGGGGTGACGAGACCGTAGTGGAACTCGGACAGGGTGGCGGTCAAGGTGCCGACGCCTCTCTACTTTCGGACAGGGGGTGAGCGGGTGAATACGGCGACTGAAACGAGTCACCTGGCCGATTCCTTCACCATTCAACCACAACTCCCCTGCACTATCACCGCATTGCCCCCTTCTCGCACCCACATTCCGGACACGGCGAAAAGGCCATCGCGAAAACTCGCGATGGCCTGATCTCGCTCCTGCGTACTGCCCGTCCTCAGCGCACCGGCGGCGGCGCCGTGCTCTCCCGCACCACGAGCCGTGTCGGTACGAGCGTCGTGCCGTGGGCCGGTCCGTCGTGCCGCATCTTCCGCAGCACCGCCCGCACGCACAGCCGCCCCACCTCGGCGAAGTCCTGGTGCAGCGTGGTCAGCGGCGGCAGGAAGGACGACGCCTCCGGGATGTCGTCGAACCCGATGACACTGACGTCCTCGGGCACCCGCCGCCCCCTCTCGTGCAGCGCCCGCAGCAGCCCGAGCGCCATCTGGTCGTTGGCCGCGAAGACGGCCGTGCAGTCCTCCCGCGCGGCGATCTCAAGGCCCGCCCGGTAGCCGGACTCCGCCGACCAGTCCCCGCTGACCAGCGGCGGCACCGGCCGCCCGGCCTGCGTGAGCGTGTCCCGCCAGGCGTCCGTCCGCCGCTGCGCCGCGAAGGAGTCCTCGGGCCCGGCGAGATGCCAGACCGTGTGGTGCCCGAGCCCGAGCAGATGCTGGACGGCGGTCCGCGTCCCCCCGGTCTGATCGGTGTCGACGACGGTGTACCGCTCCCCCGCGTCGGAGTCGGCGACCACCACCTGGACGTAGGGCGGCAGGTTGATCGTCGCCGCGTCGAGGAGGTGCACCTCCATGATCACGATCACCGCGTCCACGGCCAGTTCCTCAAGGCGCGTGAACGCGCCGCGCACCTCGTCCTGGGTCGGGACGGCGACCGGCAGGAGCGTCACCGCGTAGCCCTCGGCGGCGGCCGAGTTGGCGATCGCCTCCAGCGTGCGGACGTTCCCGGTGGACGACAGGGAGAACGTGATCACACCGAGCGTGCGGAACTCGCCCCGCTTGAGGGCGCGCGCGGCGCTGTTGGGCCGGTAGCCCAGCTCCCGCATCGCGTCGAGGACCTGACGGCGCGTCTCCTCGGTGACACCCTCGTAGCCGTTGGAGACACGCGAGACGGTCTGGGAGGAGACACCGGCCACCCGGGCGACGTCGGCCATCGACACACTCGTCCGCCTGCCCCTGGTCCGAGCAGGTCCGGACCCCTGTGCCGGGATGCCGCGTGTCGTGTCCATTTTCAACCCCCGGCCTCTTCCTTCACCACACCGGCCACTCTCTCCCCCGGAGACCCTTGACCTGCGTCATCGGAGGAGTGTAGACATGCCGCCATCAGATGTTTACGTAAACATAACAGCTCAAGTCACTTTTTTTGCTGGCTGATGTTTGCGTAAACATCGAGGCGACGCCGCACTGGGAACCGTGGGGCGCCGCGGTTTCATGAGTGGACGAGCGAGGATCGATCATGAAGACGCTGCAAGCGCCGGCCGCCGCCGAGCCGCGGCCGGCACCGCCCCCGGCGAAGAAGGACCGCCGGTCCTGGACCGGCTGGGGGTTCATCGGCCCATTCGTCGCGGTCTTCGCCCTCGTCTTCCTGGCGCCGATCGGCTACTCGATCTACCTGAGCCTCTACCGCGACCAGCTCATCGGCGGGAACCACTTCGTCGGCCTGGACAACTACACCCAGGCCCTCCAGGACTCCCAGTTCTGGGACTCGCTGGTCCGGGTCGGCCTGTTCCTGCTGATCCAGGTGCCGATCATGCTCGGCATCGCCCTGTTGGTGGCGCTGGCGCTGGACAGCGGACGGCTGTACGGCAAGAGCTTCTTCCGGATCACGATCTTCCTGCCGTACGCGGTCCCCGCGGTGGTCGCCACCCTGATGTGGGGCTTCATGTACGGCACGAAGTACGGCCTGGTCGGTGACATCAACGACGCGTTCGGCGTCACCCTGCCGAACCTGCTCGACCCCAGTTGGGTGCTGGCCTCCATCGGCAACATCGTGACCTGGGAGTTCGTCGGCTACAACATGCTGATCTTCTACTCGGCGCTACGGGTCGTCCCCACCTCGCTGTACGAGGCGGCGGAGCTGGACGGCGCGAGCCAGTGGCAGGTGATCCGGTCGATCAAGATCCCCGCGATCCGGGGTTCCATCGTCATCGCGACGATCTTCTCGGTGATCGGCAGCTTCCAGCTCTTCAACGAGCCGAGCATCCTGCAGCCGCTCGCGAAGAACGCGATCACCACGGACTACACGCCGAACTTCTACACCTACTCGCTGTCCTTCAACGGCCAGCAGCACAACTACTCCGCGACCGTCGCGATCATCATGGGTGTCATCACCATGATCGTCGCCTACGTCGTGCAGCTGCGCGGCATGCGCAAGGGAGCGTGACAAGCGATGACCACCTCTGTCACCACCCCCGCTCCCACGAGGAGCGCGCCGAAGCTGCGCACCCCGCGCAAGGGGTACGTCCCCGGCAAGCCGCGCCGCAGCAAGCTGCTGACCGGTCTGATGGCCCTGATGGCCGTCTACACCATCGCTCCGCTGGTGTGGCTGCTCATCAACTCCACCAAGACCCAGGAGGGCCTGTCCGCCTCCAACGGCCTGTGGTTCGCGAAGCGCTTCGCGCTGTGGAGCAACATCCACGACACGTTCACCTACCACGACGGCATCTTCGGCCGCTGGCTGCTGAACACCCTGCTGTACGTCGTCCTCGGCGCGGGCGGTGCGACGCTGCTCGCGGTGCTCGGCGGGTACGCGCTGGCGAAGTTCGACTTCCCCGGCAAGAAGGGCATCTTCGCCGTCGTCATCGGCGCGGTCGCGGTCCCGGGTACGGCGCTGGCGGTGCCGACGTTCCTCATGTTCAGCAAGATGGGCCTGACCGACACGCCCTGGGCGGTCATCATCCCGTCGCTGGTGTCGCCGTTCGGCCTCTACCTCATGTGGGTGTTCGCGGCCGAGGCGATCCCGACGGAGCTGCTCGAGGCGGCCCGCATGGACGGCGCCGGGGAAGTGCGGACCTTCTTCCAGGTCTCGCTGCCGCTGCTGGCGCCCGGCATCGTCACCGTCCTGCTGTTCACGACGGTCGCCACGTGGAACAACTACTTCCTTCCCCTGATCATGTTGAAGGACCCGGACTGGTACCCGCTCACGCTGGGCCTCAGTTCCTGGAGCTCTCAGGCGCAGACGATCGGCGGTGACGTGATCTTCAACCTGGTGATCACCGGCTCGCTGCTGACGATCCTGCCGCTGATCGCCGTCTTCCTGCTCCTCCAGAAGTACTGGCAGTCGGGTCTGTCTGCCGGGAGCGTCAAGGAATGACCCTCTAGACCCCACGCAACACGCAACACGCAACACGCACCACCCCCACCCTCACCGATTCACCCACGAAGAAGTGGAAGCACCATGCGCAGAACAACGAGCCGTGTCCTTCGCGGCGTCGCCCTCGTCTCCGTCCTGGCCGTCGGCGCCACCGCCTGTGGCAGCTCGGACAGCGACTCGGAGCAGAAGGCCGTCTCCGCCGGGGACCTCAAGTCGGCCCTGGACAAGGGCGGCGACATCACGGTCTGGGCCTGGGAGCCCACGCTGAAGACCGTGGCCGCCGACTTCCAGAAGAAGTACCCGAAGGTCAAGGTCAACCTCGTCAGCGAGCGCTCCGGCGACAAGCACTACACGGCGCTGTCGAACGCGATCTCGGCCGGCAAGGGCGTCCCGGACGTCGCCCAGGTGGAGTACTTCGCCGTCGGCCAGTACTCGCTCACCAAGGGTCTGACCGACCTGTCGAAGTTCGGTGCCGACAAGCTCGCGGCGAAGTACACGCCGGGCCCGTGGAACGCCGTCAGCGACGGCTCCAAGGTGTGGGGTCTGCCGATGGACTCCGGCCCGATGGCGCTGTTCTACAACAAGCAGGTCTTCGACAAGTACAAGATCGCCGTCCCGACGACGTGGGACGAGTACCTGGACGCGGCCCGCAAGCTGCACAAGGCCGACCCGAAGGCGTACATCGCGAGCGACACGGGTGACGCGGGCTTCACGACCTCCATGCTGTGGCAGGCCGGCTCGCGCCCGTACAAGGTCGACGGCACCAAGGTCGGCATCAACTTCGACGACGCGGGCGCGAAGAAGTTCGAGACGGTCTGGCAGACGCTGATCAGCGAGAAGCTCCTCGCCCCGGTCACCGGCTGGACCGACGACTGGTACAAGGGTCTCGGCGACGGCACCATCGCCACCCTCGCGACCGGCGCCTGGATGCCGGCGAACTTCGCCACCGGTGTCGCCGCCGCGAAGGGCCAGTGGCGTGCCGCGGCCCTGCCCGCCTGGACCAAGGGCGACAAGGCGAGCGCGGAGAACGGCGGCAGCTCGCTGACCGTCCCGGCGCTGGCGAAGAACAAGGAGCTGGCGTACGCGTTCGTCGAGTACGCGAACTCCGGTGACGGTGTCGCCACCCGTGTCTCCGAGGGCGCCTTCCCCGCCACCAAGGCGCAGCTGGCCGACCCCGCGTTCCAGGCCAAGAAGTTCGACTACTTCGGCGGCCAGGAGGCGAACAAGATCTTCGCCGACTCCGCGGCGAACGTCGCGAGCGACTGGAAGTACCTCCCCTTCCAGCAGTACGCCAACTCGATCTTCAACGACACGGTCGGCAAGGCGTACGTGTCCTCCACCACGCTGGCCCAGGGCCTGAAGGCGTGGCAGGACGCCTCCGTCAAGTACGGCAACGAGCAGGGCTTCACGGTCGAGAAGTAGTTCTCGCCGGAGCAGTCTCAGAACGACCGGGCGGCGCGGCCCTGTGCCGCGCCGCCCCCGTGCACCACCCTTGGGAAGGACCGCCATGATCTCCACCCTCCACGCCCGCGCCGCGCGCGGGGCGGACGGTGACCCCACCCCCCGCTTCGGCTACGGCGCCGACTACAACCCCGAGCAGTGGCCCCGGGAGGTGTGGGAGGAGGACATCCGCCTGATGCGGGAGGCGGGCGTCAACGTCGTCTCCGTGGCGATCTTCTCCTGGGCGCGCCTGCAGCCCGGCCCCGACACCTGGGACTTCGGCTGGCTGGACGAGGTCATGGACCTGCTGCACGCCGGCGGCATAGGCGTCGACCTGGCGACGGCGACCGCTTCCCCGCCGCCGTGGCTGACGACGGCCCACCCGGAGATCCTCCCGGTCACGCAGACCGGCGAGACCCTGTGGCCGGGCGCCCGCCAGCACTGGCGGCCCACCTCCCCCATCTTCCGCGAGCACGCCCTGCGCCTGGTGCGCGCGATGGCGGACCGCTACAAGGACCACCCGGCGCTGGTCGCCTGGCACGTCTCGAACGAGCTGGGCTGCCACAACGTGTACGACTTCTCGGACGACGCCGCGCGCGCCTTCCGGATCTGGCTGGAGGCCCGCTACGGCACGCTGGAGGCCCTCAACCACGCGTGGGGCACGGCGTTCTGGTCGCAGCGGTACACCGACTGGCAGCAGATCCTGCCGCCGCGTCTGGCGGCCTCGCACCCGAACCCGACGCAGCAGCTCGACTTCAAGCGGTTCTCCTCCGACGTCCTCAAGGACTACCTGCGCGCCGAGCGGGACATCCTGAAGGAGATCACCCCGGACGTCCCCGTCACCACGAACTTCATGGTGATGGGCGAGACGAAGGGCATGGACTACGCGGACTGGGCGGCGGAGATCGACTTCGTCTCCAACGACCACTACGTGCACCCCGGCCCGCAGTCGCGCGACGAGCTGTCGTTCTCCGCGAACCTGACGAGCGGTATCGCGGGCGGCAAGCCGTGGTTCCTGATGGAGCACTCGACGAGCGCCGTGAACTGGCAGGCGGTGAACGTCGCCAAGCGGCCCGGTGAGCTGGCGCGCGACGCGCTGCTGCACGTGGCGCACGGCGCGGACGCCGTCTGCTACTTCCAGTGGCGGCAGTCGGCGGCGGGCGCCGAGAAGTACCACTCGGCGATGGTCCCGCACGCCGGCCGTGACAGCGAGGTCTTCCGCGCGGTCGCCGACCTCGGCGCCACCCTCAAGGCGCTGGCTCCGGTGGCCGGTTCGGACCGGGAGCCGGCGCGGGTCGGCATCGTCTTCGACTGGGACTCGTGGTGGGCCAGCGAGCAGGACTCGCACCCCACGGAGCTCCTCAAGTACCGCCAGGAGGGCCTGGACTGGTACTCGGCGCTCCTCGCGCTCGGCGTGCGCGCCGACCTGATCACCAAGCGCACCGACTTCTCCCGCTACGACGTGCTGATCACGCCGATCCTGCACGTGATGCCGGCCGAACTCGCCAAGGAGCTGACCCGGTACGCCGAGCAGGGCGGCCACCTGGTGACGACGTACTTCTCGGCCGTCGTCGACGAGAACGACCACATCTGGCTGGGCGGCTACCCCGGCGCCCTGCGCGACGTCCTCGGCATCCGGATCGAGGAGTTCGGCCCCCTCCTGGCGGGCGAGTCGGTCGCGCTGGACGACGGCACGACCGGCACCCTGTGGACGGACCGCATCACCCTGGCCGACGACGCCACCGAGGTCCTCGCGCGCTACGAGTCGGGCGACCAGTCCGGGCGTCCGGCCGTCACGCGCCGCGCCGCGGGCGGCGGTTCGGCGTCGTACGTGTCGACGCGCCTCGGAGTCGAGGGGCTGACGGCGCTGCTGCCGAAGCTGCTCGCGCCCGCCGGGGTGGCGAGCGAGCTGCCCGAACAAGCGCGGGGCCGCGTCGAGTTGACGGTGCGCAAGGGTGCCGAGGAGAAGTTCCTGTTCCTCGTCAACCGCACGGACGACGAGGTCGACCTGAGCGGCTTCGCCGGTGACGTGCTGTACGGGTCCTTGGTCCTCGGGCCGCGTGAAGTGACCGTCGTACGCCGCCCGTTGGTCTGATCCCCCCTTTTTTCCGACTCCCCGGGCGACGTGTGTCCGTGCGCCCGGGGCCACCCTTCCCTGCCCGTCCGGCGGGGAGGGGCCACCGCACGTTTCCACCTATGAGAGCTGGGAGCACACGTTGGCACGACTCACCCGCGGCAGACGGTTCCTGGGAACCGCGTCGATGACCGCACTGGCGACGGGAGCGGCTCTGCTCACGTTCCCGGCACCGCTCGCGCAGGCCGACACCGTCACCCCGACGGTCACCGTCCAGCCGGACCCGTCGTACAAGCAGGACAAGTTCGAGGGCTGGGGCACCAGCCTGGTGTGGTTCGCGAACGCCACCGGCAACTACCCGAAGGACGTCCGCGAGAAGCTCGCGAAGCTCCTGTTCGGGGACGACGGTCTCGCGCTGAACATCGCGCGGTACAACATCGGCGGCGGCAACGCCCCCGACGTGAAGGACTACTTGAGGGCCGGGGGCGCCGTCCAGGGCTGGTGGAAGGCCCCGGCGGGCACCACCCGCACCGATGTGAACTGGTGGAACCCGAACGACCCGGCCGACTGGAACGACAAGGCCGACGCGACCCAGCGCTGGTGGGTCGACCGCATCAAGAAGGACATCACCCACTGGGAGGCGTTCTCCAACTCGCCGCCGTGGTTCATGACGGTCAGCGGCTACGTGTCGGGCGGTTTCAACGCCAATGACGAGCAGTTGAAGGCGAGTTCGGTGAACGACTTCGCCGCCTACCTCGCGGGGGCGACGAAGCGTCTGGAGAAGGCGTCGGGCATCAAGGTCGACACGGTCGACCCGTTCAACGAGCCCAACACCAACTACTGGGGCACCCGTCTGGACGAGGACGGCAATCCCGTGGGCGGCCGGCAGGAGGGCGCGCACATCGGGCCCGCCATGCAGGAGAAGGTCCTCGCGGCGCTCGCCCCCGCGCTGAAGAAGGCCAAGCTCGGCGCGAAGATATCGGCGATGGACGAGACCAACCCGGGTATCTTCACGACGAACTGGAACTCCTACTCGCAGGCGTCCAAGGACCTCGTCGGCCAGATGAACGTCCACACCTACGGCACCAGCCAGCGCACCGCCGTGCGCGACCTCGCCAAGGCGGCCGACAAGCCGCTGTGGATGAGCGAGGTCGAGGGCGACTGGGGCGACGGGCAGAGCTTCACGGACATGCGCCCGGGTCTCGGTCTCGCCCAGCAGATCGTCAACGACCTGCGCGAACTGGAGCCCAAGGCCTGGGTGTTCTGGCAGCCGGTCGAGGACTACGACAACATGAAGCCGGGCGGCGAGTCCGCCAAGGGCGGCAACTGGGGTTCCATCCAGCTGCCGTTCAGCTGCAAGGCCAAGGACACGCTGAAGTCGTGCCCGATCTACACCAACACCAAGTTCGACACGGCCCGTAACTTCACGCACTTCATCAAGCCCGGCGACAGCCTGATCAAGGTGGACGACACCTCCAGCGCCGCCGCGGTCACCCAGGACGGCAAGGGCGCCTCCCTGGTCCACGTCAACTCGACGGCCGCGCCCCGCAAGGTCGTCATCGACCTGTCGCGCTTCGGCAAGGTCGACAAGAAGGCGACGGTCACGCCGACCGTCACCGACGCCGCGGGCAAGCTGGTGAAGCAGGCCGCGGTGAAGGTGCTCGACGGCAAGGCGTCGTTCACGGTCCCGGCGCAGTCGGTGACGTCGTTCGCCGTCAAGGGCGTCTCCGGCGTCGCGGCGGACGCGAGCCTGTTCAGCAAGGGCAAGGCGTACACGCTGACGGGCGTCCAGTCCAACAAGTCGGTGACTGTCGCTTCCAACGGCACCGGCCTGACCATCAACTCGGCGAACGGGGCGGTCGCCCAGCAGTGGCGTCTGGAGCAGGTGTACGGCACGACGGGCAACCGTCTGCGGTACGTCTTCGCGAACCCGGCGGAGGGCAAGCGCCTCGCCGTCCGAGGCGACGTTCCCGTCGTCGAGCCCGACACCGGCAAGCGTGACCCGGCGACCGAGTGGATCCTGTCCACCACGGGCGACGGCACCTGGACCCTGGTGAACGCCTCGACGGGCCGTCTCCTGGAGGTCGGCGGGCAGGCGACCAACGAGGGCGCCGCGGTCACCACGTGGTACGCCAACTCCGGCGCCAACCAGCGCTGGCGGATCGCCCGGGTGAACTGACCCGGTGACGGAGCAGGGGCCCCTCACGAGCTGGAGGGGCCCCTTTCTCATGCCCCTGTGGGGACCGGGCTCGGTCCGCTCCCGGTGAGCCGCACGATCTCGCCGCCGATCTCCGGTTGCAGCTTCTTCAGCACGTCGACCTTCCCGCCGACCGCCCACTGCGGGCCGATGATGTAGGTGCCGCCGTAGATGGCCGCCGCGTCCAGCCAGGTGTCCCGCAGGGTCTCCTTCGGGAAGGTGGTGATGATGTAGTCCCCCTGCCCGGTCCGGCAGCTGCCCTCCCGCAACTCGTCCGCCTGGATGCGGATGCTGGCCGTGCAGCCGGTCATCCCCGCGATGATCTCGACCTTCGCGGGCGCGACGACCTGCACGGCGGCGGCCGGTTCGGTGGCGGCCGGTGCCGTCCCCCCGGACGCCTTCGCCGCGGGTTCCCCACCCCCTCCCCCACAAGCGGTCAGCAGGAACAACAGGGAGAGCGCGGCGACGCCTCGGACGGTGTGGGGCACGGCGATGGCTCCGGAGGATCGGACGGGGGCGATGGGTACACGGAGTGGTACGCACGGACAAGGCCGGACGTTCAGTGCACGCCCCCTGCCCCACGCCCCCTCAGCGCCCTCCGCCTCCCGGATGTCTCCGATGCGGATCGAACAGCGTCGCCGCCATCCCCGCGAGCACCAGCCCCGTCGCCAGCAGCAGACCGTGAGGCAGGGCGACACCGGCGAGAAGCAGGGCGCCCGCGCCGGACAGGGCGCACCAAGCGCGGGCGCGGCGGTACTCGCGGGGGCGTCGCGGCCGGCCCTCGGCCAGCGCTCGGGCGAAGCGGGCGTCGTCGCGTTCCGTCGCGGACGCCAGGGCCTTGAGGCGGTCCTCGTCGCCGTCGGACACGGAGCCTCCCGTCCGGGCCCGTGCGGGGCCCTGCCTCACCGAGGGTCCGTCACCGGTCAGGAGCGGTGACGGGGTCCCTCACCTCTTTCCTGATGTCTTCCGCCCCGGGCCTCTTCTCAGTCTTCGCCGCGGACTTCTCCACACGCCCCGCCGCGAGCGGCCCGAGCACGGCCAGGACGAGGACGTATCCGGCGATGAACGGCGCGAGCCGCCCGTCGAGACCGGCGTTCGCGGCCATCGCGGCGAGGATCAGCGCGAACTCGCCGCGCGCGAGGAGCGTCGTCGCGATGAGGACCGCCTCGTGCGCCCGGTAGCCGTACAGCCGGGCCACGACGAGTCCGGCGGCGAGGTTCATGGCGAGCGTCAGGACGACCGCGATCACGACCGGGACGGCGACGGCCGCGAAGTCGCCGGGGTCGATGGCGAGTCCGAAGGCGAAGAAGAAGATCGCCGCGAACGCGTCCCGCAGCGGATGCACCAGTGCGCGGATCCGGGGCCCGGAGGGCGTGCCGCCGAAGATGAGGCCGACCATGAACGCGCCGATCGCGTCCGCGACCCCGAGGTGCTCGGAGACGCCCGCGACGAGGACGGCCGCGCCGAGGAAGCTGATGACGAGGAGTTCGTCGTCGCGGACGTGGATCAGCCGGGCCACCAGACGGGTGCCGTAGCGCGCGACGGTCGCGAGGAGCAGCAGGAACCCGAAGGCCTTCGTGACCTGCCAGGCGATCTCCAGGCCGCCTTCCGCGCCGCTGACGACGGGCTGGAGGACGGCGAGGTAGAGGGCGAGGAAGATGTCCTCGACGACGATGACGCCCAGGACGATCTTCGTGCCGGGGTGTCCGATGCGGCCGAGGTCGATGAGGATCTTCGTGACGATCGCGGACGACGAGATCCCGAGGACGCCCGCCAGGACCAGCGCCTCACGCGCACCCCAGCCGAGGCCGAACCCGAAGGCGAGCCCGGCGCCGACGTTCAGCACGAGGTAGCTGCCGCCCGCGAGGAGCAGCCGCCTGCCGCCGTTCCTGAGGTCGTCGACGTGGAATTCGAGGCCGAGGTAGAACAGCAGGAGCACGAGGCCGAGCGCGGAGAGCATCTCGAAGTCGTGGGAGTCCCGCACGAGCACGATCCCCGGTGTGTGGGGGCCGAGCAGGATGCCCGCGAGGGTGAAGAGCGGGATGGTGGGGAGCCCGAACCTGTTGCCGAGCCGGGCGAGGACGGCCGCGGCGAGGAAGGCTCCGCCGAGGGCCAGCAGCGAGTCAGCGTGTCCCATGGGTCACCTCCCGCCGGCCTGCGTCGGGACGGGGTCGTGTGGCGCGTGGGGAGCGGATGGGGCTGTCCTCCTCGAACGACGGGAACGGTGGAGTTGGACGACCCGGGTCCGGTCAACCCGGGCCTTCCTCCACCCTGTCGTTCGCGGGCGCCCCCCGGTATCGGGGACGACACCCATATCCGCCCGGGGTCAGCCGCCCAGCGCGTCCAGCACGACCGTCCGCGCCTCCTCCTGCACCTGGGCGAGGTGCTCGGGCCCGTTGAAGGACTCGGCGTAGATCTTGTACACGTCCTCGGTGCCCGACGGCCGCGCCGCGAACCACGCGCCCGCGGTGGACACCTTGATCCCGCCGAGCGCGGCCCCGTTCCCGGGCGCCTCGGTCAGCACGCCGGTGACCTTCTCCCCGGCGAGGGTGCGCGCGGTCACCTGGGCCGGGGACAGCTTCGCCAGCAGCGCCTTCTCCTCGCGGGAGGCGGGCGCGTCGATCCGGGCGTAGGCGGGGGCGCCGAACTTCTCGGTGAGCCCGGCGTACAGCTGCGAGGGCGTCTTGCCGGTGACGGCGGTGATCTCGGAGGCGAGCAGCGCGAGGATGATGCCGTCCTTGTCGGTGGTCCACACCGAGCCGTCGCGGCGCAGGAAGGAGGCGCCGGCGGACTCCTCGCCGCCGAAGCCGAGGGTGCCGCCGACGAGCCCGTCCACGAACCACTTGAAGCCGACGGGGACTTCGACGAGGGGGCGGCCGAGGCCGGCTGCGACGCGGTCGATCATCGACGAGGAGACGAGGGTCTTGCCGATGCCCGCCCCGGCGGGCCAGTCGGCGCGGTGGCGGTAGAGGTGGTCGATGGCGACGGCGAGGTAGTGGTTGGGGTTCATCAGTCCGGCGTCGGGGGTGACGATGCCGTGCCGGTCGGAGTCCGCGTCGTTGCCGGTGGCGATGTCGTAGCGGTCGCGCTGCGCGATGAGGGAGGCCATCGCGTCCGGGGAGGAGCAGTCCATGCGGATCT
>DATCQX010001079.1:0-5442 GCA_036569285.1 Streptomyces sp. | reverse complement strand
GTTGCAGCGGTCGCTGATGGAGTGGCTGCGCGAGAACTGGCGGCAGCCCGACGAGGGGCTGTGGGAAGTGCGGGGCGGGCGGCGGCACTTCACGCACTCGAAGGTGATGGTGTGGGTGGCCGCCGACCGCGCGGTGCGCGCCCTGGAGTCCGACCCGAAGCTGCGCGGCGACCTCGACGGTTGGCGCGAGCTGCGCGACGCCGTGCACCGGGAGGTGTGCGAGCACGGCTACGACGCCGACCGCAACACCTTCACGCAGTCCTACGGGTCCGCCGAACTCGACGCCTCGCTCCTGCTGATCCCGCGCGTGGGCTTCCTCCCCGGTGACGACCCGCGTGTGATCGGCACGGTCGACGCGGTCCGCGCGGAGCTGGGCCACGACGGTCTGGTGCGCCGCTACAGCACCGACGGCACGGCCGTGGACGGCCTCCCCGGCTCCGAAGGGACGTTCCTGGTCTGCTCGTTCTGGCTCGTCGACGCCCTGCGCCTGACCGGCCGCCGCAAGGAGGCGCTCGCCCTGTTCGAGCGGCTCGTGGGCCTCGTCAACGACGTCGGCCTGCTCGCCGAGGAGTACGACCCCGCCCATGACCGTCAGCTGGGGAACTTCCCGCAGGCGTTCAGCCACATCGGGCTGGTCACCTCGGCCCTCGCCCTGTTCGACGGCGAGGAGGCAGGATAGGGGCCATGGATCTTGGACTGAAGGACCGGGTGTACGTCGTCACCGGGGCCACGCGCGGGCTCGGCAACGCGGTCGCGCGCGAGCTGCTGGCGGACGGCGCGAAGGTGGTCGTCTCGGGGCGGGACGCCGAGCGGGTCGCGGAGGCGGCGCGGGAACTCGGGGACGGCGCCGTCGGGATCGCCGTCGACAACGCCGACCCCGAGGCGCCGGGCCTGCTCGTCGCCGCCGCGCGGGAGGCGTTCGGCGGGTTCGACGGGATCCTCGTCAGCGTGGGCGGTCCGCCGCCCGGGTTCGTCGCGGACAACACGGACGCGCAGTGGGAGGCCGCGTTCGAGTCGGTGTTCCTCGGCGCGGTACGCCTCGCGCGCACGGCGGCGGCCGAGCTGGAGGAGGGCGGTGTCATCGGGTTCGTGCTGTCGGGGTCGGTCCACGAGCCGATCCCCGGGCTGACGATCTCCAACGGGCTGCGTCCGGGGCTCGCCGGGTTCGCGAAGTCCCTCGCGGACGAGCTGGGCCCCCGGGGCATCCGTGTCGTCGGCCTCCTGCCGGCCCGCATCGACACGGACCGGGTGCGCGAACTGGACAGCATGTCCGCCGACCCGGAGGCGACGCGCGCGGCGAACGAGTCGCGGATCCCGCTGCGCCGCTACGGCCGTCCGGAGGAGTTCGGGCGCACCGGGGCGTTCCTGCTGTCACCGGCGGCCTCGTACCTGACGGGGATCATGGTGCCGGTGGACGGCGGGATGCGGCACGGGTTCTGAAGGCCGGCCCGCACACGTCAGCTGACCCGTTCCGCCTTGTGCTTCCGTGCCCGCATCCGCACCTCCGCCGGAAGTGCCTTCAGGGCGGCCGAGTCCCGCGCGTGGGTGAGGGATTCGGTGATGAAGCGGCGGAGGGCCTCTCCGGGGGCGGCGTGGGGTTCGACCCTCAGGTGGACCTGGGTCTGGGGGGCGTCCCGGCGGCCGGTGAGGTGCACGCGCGCGTGGGCGACGCCTTCGAGGTGGGCCGACTCGGTGGCGAGGACGTTCTCCAGGGCGCTGCCCCTCAGGAGGGCCGACTCGCCGTCGCCGGTGTCGACGAGGATCTCGTTCAGGCGCCGGCGCCTGAGGTTGGCCGTCAGCCACCACAGGGCGAGCAGCACCAGCACGGCGAGCCCGCCGATGACGGCCGGCCACCACCAGCTCTCGTCCCGCCAGCGGGTGCGCCGCGCGGCCGTCAGCAGGACGTCGTGGCGGTCGCCGTAGGACCACCAGCCGAGGCCGGTCGCGAGGACCGAGCCGCCGAGGACGATCAGGGCGAGCCCGGCGAGGCCGAGCAGGACGCGGTTGACGGTGCGGAGCATCGGGGTCAGCCCTTCTTCTGCGGGGGCCTGCGGACGTGGACCGACAGCGCCGGAGGGTGCGCCAGGCCGAGGCCGTCCAGGGCGGCCCCGAGGGTCGTCGACAGGTCCGCGTGGACGTCGTCCAGGTCACGGAAGTGCGACACCGCGCGGACGTCGATACGGCGGCGTCCCATCCGTACGTGGGCGGACTGGACGCCGGACACCTCGATCGCGCGGTCGCGCAGGACGAGGGCGGCGGCGTCGCGGTGCAGCCCCGCGCGGACGTCCGGGTGCGCCCCGCGCATGGGGAGGACGTCCCGGTGCCCCGGGGTCGCGGCGAGCAGCAGGAGCAGCGCGCCGAGGGCGACGGCGACGCCCGCGCCGGTGAGCACCCAGGTGTCGTCCAGAGGCCGCTGGGCGAGCTGGTGGGCCAGTTCGCGGCGCCAGCGCATCGCGGGCCGGTCCGCGCGGACGGCGGCGACGTCGTACAGGAGCACGCCGGACGCCGCGAGGACGAGGACGGCCGTAAGAGCGGCCGGGGCCCGGCGGGTGGACCAGAAGCGGTGGGCGCCCTGTGCCGGTGCCGGTGCCGGCGGCTCCTTCTCCAGGATCACCGGCAGCCGCTGCGTCGTTCCCTCGCTGTCTCGGGGTTCGCTCATCGCGTCCTCCCCTGTGCCTCGCCGGGGGCCGTCGCCGGGTGGAGGCGTTCGACTGTGACGGCGACGTCCCGTACGTCCATTCCCACCAACGCGCGTACCCGCTCGACCACGTTTCGACGCACCGCGCGGCAGTGCGCGCCGATGTCGGTGGGGTAGCCGAGTTCGAGGAACACGCGCACGCGCGCGTGGTCGTGCGCGACGACGACCATGGCGTGCGGGGGTGCCGCGTCGGGCGGGAGGGGGCCGAGGGCCTCGCGGGCCGCCTGGGAGGCGATCTTGGCGACCACCCGGTCGGCGATCCGGGTCGCCCCGCGGTCCCCCGGCGCGACGGTGGACGTCATCGGCGCCGGTCGTCACGCGAGCGCAGGAAGTCGCCGAGGTCCAGGTCCCCCTCCAGGAACCGGCCGACGACGAACCCGATGGCGCCGAGGGCGGCCACCAGGAGGAAGGCGCCGAACCCGCCGAAGTACCCGGCGAAGCCCAGCCCCATGCCGGCGATCATGCCGATCACGGCCCTGCTCATAGGTCGTCCCTCCGTATCGCTGAAGCCGGCTTCACTGGATCCGGGGTTCCGGCTCGTCGTCCTCGTCGTCGGGCAGCTTCACGTCGCTGACCGCGATGTTGACCTCGACGACCTCAAGGCCGGTCATCCGCTCGACAGCGGCGATCACGTTCTCGCGCACCGCGCGGGCGACGTCGGCGATGGAGACGCCGTAGTCGACGACGATCTCCAGGTCCAGCGCGGTCTGCACCTCGCCGACCTCCGCCTTCACCCCGCGCGAGACGGACTTGGTGCTGCCGGGGACGCGGTCGCGGACGGCGCCGAAGGTGCGGCTGAGGCCGCTGCCCATGGCGTGGACGCCGACGACGTCCCGTGCCGCGAGGCCCGCGATCTTCTCGACGACGCCGTCCGCGATCGTCGTCCGTCCCCTCGTCGCGGGGTCGCCGCCACCGCGTTTGACGGCCTTGCGCGCCGCCTGGTCACTCTCGCCGACGGGGTTGTGTGTCGTGTCCGTCATGGTCCGTACGTCCCTTCCGGTCGGCCTCCTCGACGAGACCCACCGTAAGCGCGGTTTCCCCGCGGCGCCCCGGGGATGCGGCAGGCTGGAGGAATGACTGCGGAGCAGCACGGGTGGCACACGGTCCGACAGCACCTCGGACTCGGCAGGTTCCTCCCGCTGGGCGGCCCTCGTGACGGCTGCTGGATCGCGGAGAGCGCGGCGGAGACGGCCCTGCGGCGGGCGGTAACGGGCCACGTCCGGGGCGTCCGCCTGGGCCCCCTGCGGCTGGCGCTCACCGACCCGGAGAACGCCCCCGCCCCCGTCGTCCCCCCGCCTCCGAGCGCCCTCCCTCCGGGCCCCCTGAGGCTCTCCGCCGACTTCTCGTCCCTCCCCGCGGAACCCCTGCCGACGGCCGCCGCCCGCCTGCGCGCGGCCCTCGCGGAATGCGCGGCCGAGCGGATCGGCCTGGTGGTGACGGAGATCGACCTGCGGGTGACGGAACTGCTCCCGGAGGACGCCGCCGAGGACACCCCCCTGCCGCTCCCCACCTGGTCGGGCCCTACGGACGACGCCCTCACCGGGGTGCCGGGCGTGCTCGGCGGCTCCGTCCGCGTCGAGGAGCGGGGCGGCTCTCAGTCGCTGCCGAGCCTCCACGCGCGCGTGGAGGTCGCCGTCCGCGCGGACCTGCGCACCCTGGACGTGGCCAGGGAGGCCCGCGCGGTGGCGCGGCGGCTGCCGGGGAGCCCTACGGCGGCGGTGCTGGTGATCGCCGTGGGCTGAGCTACTCCCCCAGCCCCGCCATGTCCTTCAGGCGCCGCGCCTGCGCCGCGCGTTCGGCGGCGCGCTGGTCGTCGTAGGAGCGGCCCACCGCGCCCTGGAGGAGGGCCTTGGTCTCGATGACGGCGTCGCGGGGGGCCGCCAGGAGGGCGGTCGTGAGGGTCTCGACGGCCGTGTCGAGGTCGGCGGCGGGGACGACCGTGTTGGCCAGGCCGATGCGCAGGGCCTCCTCGGCGTGGACGTAGCGGCCGGTGAGGCAGATCTCGGCGGCGCGGCCGTAGCCGACGAGGGAGACCAGGGGGTGGGTGCCCGTGAGGTCGGGGACGAGGCCGAGGCTGGTCTCGCGCATGGCGAACTGCACGTCGTCGGCGACGACGCGCAGGTCACAGGCGAGAGCGAGCTGGAAGCCCGCGCCGATGGCGTGGCCCTGGACGGCGGCGACCGAGACGACGTCGCTGCGCCGCCACCAGGTGAAGCCTTCCTGGAACTCGGCGATGGCGGCGTCGAGTTCGGCGTCACCACTGCGCGCGAGGTCGATGAAGGACGGTTCGCCCTCGATGCCCTCGGGCGTGAACATCTGCCGGTCGAGCCCGGCGGAGAAGGACTTGCCCTCGCCCCGCAGCACGACGACACGGACGGAGCCCGGCAGTGCCCGCCCGGCCTCGGCGAGCGCCCGCCACATCGCGGGGCTCTGCGCATTGCGCTTGGCCGGGTTGGTCAGCGTCACCGTCGCGAGCGCGTCCTCGACGGTGAGCCGTACGCCGTGCTTGTCGAGTGCCGGTGCGAGCGAAGCCATAGGGCGCCTCCGATGGGTGCGGTCACCTCAGTTGAACGTAAGTGACTGCACAGTAACCACCCGGTCGCTCGGTACGCCGACCGGGTGGCCACCATCGAAGACGATGGCCGCCCGACCTCAGGACGAGGCGGCCTTCTTGCCGCGGGTCGCGCCGCCACGCCCACGGAGCGTGACGCCCGACTCGCTGAGCATCCGGTGGACGAAGCCAT
>DATCQX010001078.1:0-22166 GCA_036569285.1 Streptomyces sp. | reverse complement strand
CTGCGGACGAGCAGTGAACGACGGCAGCAACGGGGCGACCAGCTCCCAGAGTTCGTCAGGAACCAGCCGCTGCGACAAATCAGCACCCACAACCACTCATGATGCCGCATAGGCCAGACGCCACGTGAGACACCCTCTAAGAGGCGTTCGGTGTCACGTTTGATCTGACCGAGAAGTCGGCGATCACGTCGAGGGTGGACTCGACGGAACTCAGCTGGGTGTTCAGGTGTTCGATCCACCGCCCTTTGGGCTGCGGGACGGCGTGTGGGGTGACGACGAGGACGCCGCCGCGTTCGATGGCCGGCCGGCTTGTGACCCACCCTCCACTGCCGCACAGTGCTCTGCCTCCGTGAGGGCCGACGATCCGCCCCGGCGAACCGATGCTTCCGCCTCCCATCGATCCGGCAGCACCGGCAACTTTGTCACTCGATTGACTTTGTCGTTCGACCTAGTCCATAGTGATGCCGTCACCGAGCCCCGGACAGGACAAAGCTTCCCGATGAGCACCACCTCATCGCGTTGGTCGGCGCTCCCGGTGTGCAGGCACGTCCCGACACGACAGGAGTCATCCCATGACCGACATGATCGCCGTGGCCTACAACAACGAGGCCACCGCCAAGCAGGTGCTGGCCGAATTGCACGCCCTCAAGACCGAACACTCCCTGCACCTCGCCGACGTGGTTCTCGTCACCCGCAACGAGGAGGGCAGGGTCAAGATTCACTCCTCGGACAACCCGGTGGTCGACGGCGCGGTCTCCGGCGCGATCTGGGGTGGCCTCATCGGGCTGCTCCTGCTCCAGCCGCTGCTGGGCGCCGCGATAGGCGCCGCCACCGGCAGCGTCACCGCAGCCGTGTCCGAGGACGAGGACGACAACACGGCCTTCATCAACCAACTCGGCCACCGCCTTCAGCCCGGCGGCGCCGCCGTGATCGCCCTGATCATCGATGTCACCGAGGAAAAGGTGCTGCCCCGGATCGCCCCGTACGGCGGTGATCTCCTGCACACCTCACTGACCCTGGCCGAGGAGCAGAGGCTCCGCGACGCGATCAACCCCCACCTCGCCAGGACCGGCGAACCGGCTGCCTGATCCCGCCCCGGGTGGCGTCACACCGCTGCTGACGCCACCCGAACCACTCCATGGCTACCCAGCGATTCGGGCCGTCCGCGCCGCCTCGGCCGGAGCGGCGGCAGATCTCCACTGCACCAGCTGCCGCGGCCGACACAGAACCCCGTTGGCAAGCACCGAGCCGATCCGCACCCTGGCCATCGCCACGCGCCTACCACTGCGTCCCCCGTGCTACGCCGCGGCGCCCTCCCTGCTTTTGCCGGAGCCCCCGCCTGCTCCACCGCCTGTGGCCATACGTCCGCGTGACGCTGTGCAACCTGCCGGACCTCGACGCACTGCCGAGTCACGCTGGTCAATGACCTCGACGGGCACCTCAATTCCTGACCGGCTGCGGGGAGTTCTGCCGACAGCGCCGCCACAGCAGGGGACGCCGATCACTCCCGTACTGAGGTGCACGTCGGCGGGCCCAGCGAGCAAGGAGACGCACCCTGGTGATTCCCTCGGTCGCTGCCTGACGAGGGCCGCGTGGAGCCGCCGATCCGGCATCGCCCGCCACTCACGAGACGAGAGCCGTAGAGCGAGCCCTTGGGTGACGGAGAAGTCGGCCTGTGAGGGCGGGGTGGCCGCTGTGGCCTGGGGCTCGTGCCCTGCCCGGACGCGATCATGGGCGCGTTCCTGGAAGAGGGACTGGGTGTGGGCGGGGCGGTCAACGACACCTCCACGGAGGTGGGCGGGGCGATCGGCATCGCCATCCGCGGTTCGCTGCTGTCGATCGCGACGCGCTGAACCATGCGCAGGACTCGGTGCCGCCGGGTACTGGGTCGCCCAGGAGAACGGCGACCAGGCGCGTCGGCTCGCCGAACAGGCGGTGCAGCTCCAGGAGCAGGCGAGCCAACTCACCAACGGCGCCCGCTAGATTGGCGGACGCGGTCAGCTCCTCGTTCGCCGCCGCGGTGGCTCACGCCAGCCTGATGGGCGCGGCGATCCTGGGGGTGGGGGGCGATGTCCGTGGCCCTTCTGCTCCCCGGCACGGGCCGTGGTGCGAAAGAGGGGGCGGCGGATACGACCAAGGCCGGAGAGGGGATCAGGACCTCGGCCGCTGACCTCCGGGCCCGGCCCTGGCCACCCTGCACGACATCACCAACCCCACTCGGCCCACCAGCACCTCACCGGTCGCCCACCCCGCGCCTCGGGCTGACCCCGGAGCGCTGAATACACCCGTCGCCCACCACGGGAGGAGACGGACCTATGACCGCCGCTTCGCCGAGATCTGCGGCGCCGAGGAAAAGGTGAACAGCGCCAGGCCGACCACCGCAGCCTGCACGAGCCGGCGGCTGGCCGGCATCAGCAGCAGGTCGCGTTCCTGCCGTGGGGTCAGCGGCATCGCAGGCAGTTGACCCTCGGGCGCCAGCCGCTCGAACCGCACACCGGACAAGGGAGTACCCCGGCACGCCGCTGCGAGCGTTGGCCGGCTGACGTCCTCTCGACCCGGCCGATCTCGTCACGCAGGCGGGCAGCGGCGACAAGCACGGTGAAAGCGGCGGACAGCACGACGACGAGTACGACCCACCACGTCAGCTGGTTCATGGCATGCCGCAACTTGCCGGTGAAGAAACGGGGACGCCGCCGGACGAGAACGGTACTTGTGGCCCACGCGGCCAGCGTCATCACGGCGACGCGACCGAGGAGGATCCACCGGTGCGAGCCCGCGGATCTGAGCGGGACGAGCCAGGCCAGGCTGGCCGGCGCCAGGAGAGCCGGCGACGGCAGTATGCGGGGGAGCGCGTGATCGACGAGGCCGTCCCCCTCGATCATCGTGGGTGCGCCTCGCCGGACAAGCCGACCTTCGGTTCGGCGTATCACCGCATGCGGTGACTGACCGGCCCTTTGCTCACTGCGGATGAACGATCCGAACATCAACTCGACCGCACCGTATGCCAAGGCTCGTGACCGACGGGGAGAGGCACCGGATCGAGTCAGCGACGACTGGTACCTCGCGCTACGCGGAGCCGGCTTGGCTCATGTGGTCAGGAGAGGTCCAGCAGCCGTTCACGGTCGCGGCGAGGCCGCCCACCGCGTCCTCGCAGGCGCTGCTTTCGGCCGTGGAGCCGTCCGGGCCGGCCTGCGGTTGGCACGGGGGAAGCCGCTCCCGTCGTGCATCTCGACGTTATCCAGCGACTCCGTACGGCCGGCTCAGCACCTTGCGTACGACCGCTACGCCGCCCTCGAACATGGTGGGCTGCCCAGCGCGCAGCGCGGTCATCCGTAGCAGGGTCTCGGCGATGTTGTCGCACCGAGAACCTCCTCTCCTTGCCCCACCTCATCGCGAGCACCGACCCGGTGGGTGTGCTCCCTGAGCGTGCCGCCTGTCTGGCTCCTTCCGGCAGCGGCACGACCGTCGTCGACCTGCCTTTCGGGAGGGGGCCGCTGCTGGAATCACTGTTGCCACGAGCGCGGCAGAGACTGACCACCGCGACCTCGGCCACGGAAGGAGCGCCCGAGATTATGACCTGATCGAACGATTCATTCACTAGACTAAGTCTCTATAATGTCTTCATGGCTCATGTTTCTGCGGCAGAGCGCCGTCCTCAGCTGATCAAGGCCGCCATCGACCTCATGACGAGGGAGGGTGTGGCCGCCGGAAGCACCCGTGCCATCGCGGCCGAGCTGGGCGTGGCCCAGGCAACGGTGCACTACACCTTCGGCACCAAGGAAGATCTGTACCGGGCGGTCATGGAGCAGCTCACTCATGATCTGATCGCTCAGGTCGAACGGGCGGCGCCCCCGGACGCCGGCTTCGAGGAGACGGTCGCGGCACTGGCCGCCGCCCTGTGGCAGACCCTGCGCGAGCAGCCGACCACCCACCAGCTGCTCACCGAACTGTCCATGCTCGCGCTCCGGACGCCGCGGCTGCAGGAGGCCCTCGAGAGCCACTACGGCGAGGTGACGGCCGTGACGACGAAGCTGGTGACCGAGGCGGCCGAGCGCACCGGTCACCAGCTCGCCCAGCCGGCGGAGACCCTCGCCCGGTTCTTCCTGGCCGGTTTCGACGGCCTCTCGGTGCAGCATCTCTCACTGCCCGACGAGGAGGCGGAGCTCACCTGTCTGCAGGCCATGGTCTCCGCTGTCGTGGCTCTCGCCGGAGGCCGGATGGAGTTCGTGACCCTGCCGACGAGCTGACAACAGGGAGGAACAGGCCGGCCTCGCCCTTGTCGCGGTCACCCAGCGGTGAGCGGCGGACGTCGGCCGGCCGGAAGGTGCCTGATCCGCGGTGAAGGGCTGCTCGTGGACCTCCGGGTTCCGGCGGCGTCATCTCTTCGCCGGAGCAGCGTCTGCGCCCCGTGGCCAAGGCAACCGGACCTCAATGCCCCGGCAGCCGCTGCCCCTGACATCGGACAGGGGCAGCGGCTGTTCCGCGAGGTTGGGACGACGTAGTCAGACCGTCGGCGCGCATTCGGGCTGCGGTTCGTTGGTGGCCTTCCCACTGGCCACTGTCATCCTCAGCAGGGGCAGCGAGGCGACGAAGGTGCCGATCGCCAGGACGATGCCGAGCACGCCGGCCCCGGCACCCTCGAGAACGGCTCCGACGGCCAGGGGCCCGATGCCGGTGCCCAGCGCACCGGCCCCGCTGAGGGAGGCCACCAGGCGTCCGGTCGGGTCGATGAGTGCCGCGGCGGCGAGCATCTGTACCAGTACGGCCAGTTGGCAGGCCTGCCAGAGGACGGCCGCGACGGTGAAGAGCACGGGGTCGTGGGTGAGGATCAGGGCCGCCATCGCGAGGGCCTGGGCCGTGACGAAGACGGCCATCGACCGCATGCGCCCGAAGGTCCGCGCTGCCACCGGACCCACCACCGCGCCGGCGAGCGCCAGGACGCTGGAGATCGCGAGGACGGCCGATACGGCTGAGTGGGACATGCCGGTGTGCTGACGACCGAGGACCGAGGCGTACGACCACGCGCCCTGGGTGACGGCCCACAGCAGCGCGGTCCCGAGGAGCAGCACCACGGACGGCTTGGCCGCCGTCGTCTCTCCCGTACCGGCGGACCCGGCGCCCGATGTCGCGGGGCCGTCCGGGAGCCGGCGTGTCAAGGGCCAGGCGGCGAGACAGCACAGCGCCATGAGCAGGAAGCCGGTGCCCTCCCCCAGGTCGTGGTTGGCCGCGGGGACGCCCACGATCAGCAGCGCCGTCACGCCGACCACGCCGCAGATGGTGACGGCGGACGCCTTGTCCGCGTCGTCGGTGGCGGCGAGCGCCGCCGTGGCCGCCGCGTAGACCGCGCCGAGCCCCGCGCCGAGGACCAGGTTGGCCAGGACCAGGCTCACCGGGTCGGTGACCGCCGCCGCCCCCAGAAAGCCGACGCCCGAGACAGCCAGACCCAGGCAGGTCATCCGCACCCGCCCCGGCCGCGCCGCCCGCTTGGCCAGCAGCAGGGTGACGACAGCGGTCGCCATCAGCTGGGCCGCGGCCACGAGCCCGGCGGTGGAGTCCGACAGCGCGAAGCGCGTCGCGAAGTCGTCGACGAAGACGGGCATCACGTTCGCTCCGCCGTTGCCCAGGGTCACTCCGGCGATGAGTGCGACCGCCACGCCGAAGGTCAGGGCGGAACCGCTGCGTGCGTTCACCGACCGCTCCTCTGCGCAGAGTCGGGAAGGGCCGGCGGCCCTTGGCGGGGCGCGGGACGTGCGACAGGCATGGGAACCTCACGAGTTCGGGTGGGAGCGGGGTACGGGGACGCAAAGCAGCGGGACGCGGGGGAAGGAGACAGGGCCATGGACCGGGGGAGTGGTGTCCGTGGCCCTGTCGCTCGGCGGGGTGTGCGGTGGACGTCGGCCACCGCACACCGGGTGGTCTGCCGTCAGCCGGCCCAGACGTCCTCGACGTAGGTCCCGGACTCGATCAGGGCGTTCAGCCAGGCGCTCGCCTCGTCGTCACCGGCGCCGGTGTACGTGCGGTAGATCGCCATGAACGCCTCCCGTACCGCCGGGGCCATGCGACGGCCGTCGCCGCAGATGTAGACGCGTCCGCCGGCCTCCAGTGCCGCCCAGATCTCGTCGCTCTCCTGGGCGATGCGGTCCTGGACGAAGCGGGCGCCGTCCTCGGGGGCGCGGGAGAAGGTGGGGCGCATGCTGACGGCTCCGGCCGCCTCGGCCGCCTCGAACTCCGCGCGGTGCAGGTAGTCGACGTCGGGGTGGTCGCAGCCGAAGTAACACAGCAGGGTGCCGGCCGACTTGGTGTGGTGGCGGTCCAGCACGGCCCCGCGGAAGGGCGCCAGACCGGTGCCGGCGCTGACCAGGATCACCGGTACGGAGTCGTCCTCGGGCAGGCGGAATGCCTCGCTGCAGGGCAGCACCCGGGCCTGGACGATGTCGCCGGCGTTCACGGTCTGCAGGTAGTGCGAGCCGATGCCGCGGAAGGTGCCCTCGCCGCGGCGGTGGGGCGCGGCGAGCAGCGACACCATCAGGTCGACCTCGCCAGGTGCCGCCTCGGCGGAAGAGGAGATCGAGTAGTGGCGCGGGCGCAGCACGGGCAACAGTTCCAGGAAGACCTCGAAGGGCAACTCGCAGGCGCGGTAGCGCTCCAGCAGGTCCAGGAGGCTGTGTCCGGAGGCGGTCACCTGCTCGCGGAAGGTCTCCGCACCCGCCGTCGCGAGTTCGGTCAGGGGGCGCTTCTCGGGCGGGCAGGCGGTGTGCTCGGCGAGTACGGCGACCTGTTCCTGGGTGGCGGCGTCCTGTAGTTCGACGAAGTCGGTGAGCAGGCGGCGCAGGGTCAGCGGCCGGTCGACGGGCAGGGCGCCCCGGCTGCGGCGGTGGGCTCGGAGCCGGACGGTGCGGTCCAGGTCGAGGGAGAACCGGTCGGCCACGCGCTGGACGAGGTCGTGCGGGTTGCTCGGGAGGACGGCCAGGTGGTCGCCGGTGCGGTAGGTGACGCCGTCGGGCAGCCGCAGCTTGAGGAAGCGCTTGGAGCGGCCCAGTTCGTGGTTCATGTCGACCAATTCGCAGGCGTCGAGGACCTCCATCGGCTGTACGCCGTGTCGTGCCGCGAGCCCGCCGATGACCGAGTCGGTGGCGTCCTCCAGCGTGTACAGTCCCGTCTCCCGGCCGGCGTGCGGCTCTGCCTCCTCGGCTTCCGCGGCGGCTCCGTACCGCTCCAGCAGGGCGGTCCACAGGTCGCCGGTCCACCGGTCCACCGTGCCGGCGAAGTCGCCGGCGGCGTCCGCGGCACCGCGCTCCAGCAGTGAGGTGGCGCCCGCGGCGGTGAGCTTCTCGGCGATGAGGGTGGGGACACGCTGGTAGGTGGCGGCCCAGTTGCGGTCGCCGACGCCGAGGACGGCGTACTGAAGGCCGTCGAGCGCGCCGTGCTCCAGGCCCTCCAGCCATGCCACGAACTCCGTGGCGTCGTCGGTGGGCCTGCCGTTGTAGGAGGCGGCCACGATCACGACCGGTCCGCCACCGGGGGAGAGCTTGCCCACGGCGTCGTTGAGGGCCGTGACGGACGGGGCGAAGCCTCGCTCGTCGCCGTCTTCGGCCAGGTCGCGTGCGATGCCCGCGCAGGTGCCCAGGTTGGAGCCGTGCAGGAGGGTCAGCGCGGTTCCGGTGGCGCGCCGGACAGCGGGCCGGTCCTGGCCGGCGGGGGCGTTGCCCGAGGCGAGGAGCGTGGCGGCGGGCAGGCGGCGCTCGCCGCTGGCGCGCCGAGCCAGGTTCAGGGTGAACTCGTCGGGCTTGATGGTGAGGGACTGCTTGATCTTCAGCTGGTAGTCGGTGTGGTCGATCAGGCGGTAGCGGTGGATCACCAGCGCGAGGACCAGCGTCGCCTCGTGCAGGGCGAACTGGCGGCCGATGCAGGCGCGTTCGCCGCTGCCGAACGGCTTGAACAGGTGGACCGGCCGCTCCTCCTCGCGCTCGGGCAGGAACCGGTCGGGGTCGAACAGCTCGACGTTCTCGCCCCAGGCGGGGTCGCGGTGCAGCCGCGGGATGAGGATCTGGATCGACTCGCCCTTGCGTACGGCGTACTTGCCGCCGATGACCGTGTCCTCGATCGGCTCCACAGCGAAGGCGGGCGCCGTCGGCCACAGCCGCAGGCTCTCGTTGAGCACCTGGCGGATGTACGTCAGCTTGCCGATGTTCCCGTAGTCGGGCTCGGGGGCGTTCGAGTCGCCCCACAGGGCGTCGACCTCGGCCTGGGCGCGGGCGAGGACCTCGGGGTGCTTGGTCAGGTAGTACAGGGCGAACGACAGGGCACCACTGGTGGTCTCGTGACCGGCGATGAGGAACGTGATCGCCTGGTACCGGATGTTGACGTCGTCCAGGGGCTCGCCCGTCACCGCGTCACGGGTGTGCAGCATCCGCCCGAGCAGGTCGTCGGTGCTCTCGTCGCCGGACGCCCGGCGCTTACGGATCACGTCGTCGACCAGGCCCTCCATCAAGGCCACGTCCTCGCGGAACTGCTCCGCCTGCTTCCACTTGAACAACTCCGCGCCGGGGATGGACTCCCCCTTGTCCTGGGCGAAGCCGAGCGCTCGAGACAGGGCGGTGACGAAGGGGTGCGGCTCGTCACGGCTGAAGGACTCGAAGTCGTAGCCGAAACCGCACAGACCGATCGTGTCGAGGGTCAGCCGTGTCATGTCATCGGCGACGTTCACAGCCTCCGCACCGGCGGCCTGGTCCCACTTCCCGATCAGCTCCCGGGCGACCTGGAGCATCGTCGCGTGGTAGCCACGCATCGCGCCGAGGGAGAAGGCCGGCATCAGGACGTCGTGGGCCTTGCGCCAGTTGGGCTCGTCGTTGAACGCGGTGAAGAGACCGTCACCGCCGATGTCCCGAAGGGTGACGAGGTCGGAGTGCACGTTCTTGCGGAACCGGCTCTCGTCCGCCAACTCGGTGACCAGGTCGAGGCCCGAGGCGAAGTTGATCTCGTTGCCGAAGATGCGGAGCTTGAACAGCGGCCCCAGCTCCTTGGCCTCCTTCATCACGTAGAGCAGACCGTCGGCACCGCTGGGGATGTCGAACGCGTGGCCGACCAGGGGCAGGGCGGGGCGCTGGGGAATCGGCTCGGTTCCGCGCACGGTCTCGTGAGTCATGAGTTTGCCTTTCGTTCGGCGCAGGCTGTAGCTGGAACCATACACACGACATCGTCGCTCGACAATGTCGTGCGATTTTGGCACCCGACACGGTCAACTGAGGGAACGTTTGGAGGCGTTGAGACGTCAGGCCGGACCAAGGTCGGGGAAGCCCCTCTCCACCCATCGGCCGCCCCGAGGCGCGAAGCCCCTCCCGCGACTCGCCGTCGCCGGAGGGGCTTCTCGGGCTTTTGTCGGACCATGTCTATTTCGGGACCCGTTCGATCGAGTCGCGGCCTGGGTCGGGGTGAGTGGGCCTCAGGGGGAGAGAGAACCGGATCGGGCCGCCGATCTTCTTTTCCGGCCGGGTGGCGGCATCGGCGGCCTCGGTCAGCGGGATGTGCCCAACTGCCGACGGGCCCAGATCGATCCGGCCGGCGGAGGCCGATGAGCTGTTCTGCTTGCTCGAACCCGGAACTGTAGTGGCCGCGGATCTGGCCGCCCCGGGAATCGAACCCGGTGCTGTCATGGACGGCGATCGACTCCGGAGTGAGCTCTGCGACAACCAGGATTCCGCCGGCCTCGGCGTGGCAGCCGTCTGAAGCCGGGCGGCCGGCATGCCGGCGAAGTGGGTGGGGCGCGGTGGTCGCAGGCCGAACGCCGCTCATCGGAGTTGGTCGATCGTCCAAGACGCCGGTTAGTATGGAGTGAGCATTTCACTCTTGATGAAACGGTGGACCGAATGTCTCGCATGGCAGCGAAGGACCGACGGGAAGAACTCATCGCCGCGGCGTTCCGCGTCATGGTCCGCGAAGGAGTCGTCAAGACCACCACGCGCGCTGTCGTCAACGAGGCGAAGATGCCGCTCGGCGTCTTTCACTACTGCTTCAACTCACGTGAGGAGCTCCTGCAGGAGGTCATCACCCGCATCACGGACAGCGGCGTGGCCAAGGCCCGGAAAGTGTTCGAGGGAGAGGGCGACCTCGGCGCACGCATCGCCAAGAGCCTCTACACCTTCTGGGAGGGGGTCGAGCTCAGCCCGGGAGAGCACCAGGTGGGGTACGAGCTCACCCACTACGCGTTGCGCCAGGAGGGCTTCGAGAATCTGGCCCGCCGGCAGTACGAGCACTACCTGGAAGTCCACGAGCAGCTCCTCGCGGAATCCGCCGAGAGCGCGGGCATCAAGTGGACGGTGCCCCTTCCCGTTCTGGCCCGCTACCTGAACGCGGTGCTGGACGGCGTCACGCTGTGCTGGCTGGCCGACCGTAACAGTGAGAACACCCGCGAGGTGCTCCGCCTGACCGGCGAGCACCTCATGAGCCTTGCCGCCAAGGACGCGTGACGTGAGTCGCCGGTGAGCACACGCTCCGCCCCCTCGTCGTATGGCGGCCACACCCGACTTGGCTTCCTGGGATCAGCGCGTCATGTCAGTCGAACAGGTCGGGCTGGTCTGCGGTGATCTGGTCCCACAGGGGGCGGAACTGGAACCAGCTCGGGAGGGGGCCGGAGATCTGCTCCCTCACCATCCGCGCCGTTTCCGCGTCGATGAGCTTCGGTTCACCCGCGGCCATGGCCAGCAGCTGTGCCTGGCAGGAGCGTTCCATGGTGATGAAGTACCAGGCCGCCCCGGCGACGGAGGCCCCGACGGTGAGCAGCCCGTGGTTCTGCAGGATGACGGCCTTGCTGTCGCCCAGTGCCACACCGATCCGCCGGCCTTCCTCGGTGTCGTTCACCACTCCGCGGTAGTCGGAGTAGATGCCGTGGTCCTCGTAGAAGGTGCAGGCATCCTGGGTGATCGGTTCGAGCGGGATGCCGAGGCTGGAGAAGGCTTTGCCGTGCAGGGAGTGGGTGTGCGCTGCGGCGACCACGTCCGGCCGGGCCCGGTGCACCTCGGAGTGGATGCAGAACGCGGCGTTGTTGACCGGGCGCTTGCCTTCCAGAAGGTTGCCCTCGTGGTCCACGAGGATGAGGTCGGAGACACGTATCTGACTGAAGGACATTCCGAAGGGGTTGACCCAGAAGGCCGAGGGGTTCTCCGGGTCGCGGGCCGTGATGTGTCCGGCCACGCCCTCGGAGAAACCGAAGCGGGCGAACAGGCGGAAGGCGGCCGCGAGTTCCTGCTTGCGGACCTGGCGTTCCTCCTCGACGCTCAGGTTCTGCCGGGGCAGCGGCAGGGTGACGCCTTCCGGCATGGCGCCGACGGACATGTGCGGGGCGGCGGCTGTCGTGGTCGTCGGGATCTGGCCTTTCGTGATCTGGTGGGCGATGGCGCGGTCACTTGCTCCGGCGGCGCAGGCGGTTGCCGTACATGAGGTCCACCAGGCGCAGGATGGACCGGTAGGCCGAGGGGTCGAACGGGATCATGTGAAGGTCGCGGCGGGTCGGGAAGCGGTTCACACTGACGGCCTGGAGCCTGGTGTACTTGCGGATTCCTTCGGCGCCGTGCCGTACGCCGAGGCCCGACTCCTTCCAGCCGCCCATGGGCAGGCCGAAGGCCATGTAGTTGGTCTGGGCGTCGTTGATGGTGACGCAGCCTGCCTCGAGACGCTCCGCGAGGTGTCGGGCGCGCTTCATGTTCGAGCTGATGATGGAGGCCTGCAGGCCGTAGGTGCTGTCGTTGACGAGCCGGAGGGCCTCCTCGGCGCTTGCGACCTTCATCACGGGCAGCGTGGGTCCGAAGGTCTCCTCGCGCATGCATGTCATGGTGTGGTCGACATCGACGAGCAGCGTGGGTTCGAAGAACCGGCCCGGGCCGGGGGCGGCGTGTCCTCCACGAGGACGCGCGCTCCTCGGTTCAGGGCGTCCTTGACGTGGTCCTCGACGATCGTCATCTGGGGCGGGAAGGTCATGGCGCCCACATCGGTGCTGCCCAACCCTGCCGGAGTGCCGGAGGTGACCTCCTCGAACCGTCGGCGCAGCCTGTCGACGAACGCGTCGTACACCGGCTCCTCGACGTAGATGCGCTCGACCGAGGTGCACATCTGCCCCCCGTTGCACAGAGCGCCGTGCAGGGTGACGTTCACCGCCCGCTCCAGCGAGGCATCGGCCAGCACGATCAGAGCGTCCTTGCCGCCGAGTTCGAGTGAGCACGGGACGAGCCGCTCGCCCGCCCGTGCGGCGACGGCCCGGCCGGTCTTCGTGGATCCGGTGAACATCACGAAGTCGGCGGCGTCGACCAGCGCCTGGCCGGTGGCGCCGGCGCCGGTCACGACCTGGAAGACGTCCTCGGGCCAGCCGCACTCACGGGCCATCTTCTCCAGGAGCAGCGCGGTCAGCGGCGTGTACTCCAAGGGTTTGAGGACGACGGCGTTGCCGGCGGGTGTACATGCTGCGGCCGAGTACGAACGGCGAGAGCGAGCGGATCTTCGTGTCGGCGAGGTGGTGCCGTGCGCGCTTGGCCCAGTGGGCGAAGGCGCTGACGCAGTAGACGATCTCGACGATCGCGTCCTCTTGGGGTTTGCCGTTCTCCGCGACGATGGAGTCGAGGATCTCCTGCCGGTGGGTCAGCAGCCACCGACGACCGCGCGTGAAGAACTCCGCACGGCTTCGGGTGCTCAGTTCGGCCCAGCCCGGCTGGGCCCGTGCGACCGCCTGCGCCACCGCCTGCGCCGACCCGTCCGGGACGTGGCCGACCACTGCTCCGGTGGCCGGGTTGTCCACTGCGATGGGTGCGTCCGCCCGGGCGCCGCCGGACGTGAGCGATCGAGTCCGAGCCACGGAAAAACTCCTGCCGGAACGTTGACGTCGGTCTGCCCAGAATGAGACGGTCACCCGTACAAGTCAAGCGTCTTGTACAAGCGTCCACATTTTAGGGACGCCAAGGTGAACCGTCACCGAGGAGCGGCTGGAATGAAACGGACGACATCGGTCGCGTTGAGCGGCTTCGGCGTTCCCGAGTCACTGCGCTGGCATCAGGGAGCCCTGTGGTTCTCCGACCTGGCGCATGGCACGGTGCACCGCTGGGACGGCACGGGAGAGGTCGAGACGGTCCTCAAGGTTCCCGGCCGGGCCGGCGGGCTCGGCTGGCTTCCGGACGGGCGCATGCTCGTCGCTTCCATGGACGGAGGCGTCGTGTACCGGCTGGAGACAGGCGGTGAGCTCGTCGAGCACGCGGATCTGCGGCACCTTGCCGGCGGCCCGGTCAACGACATGCTCGTCGACCCGCGAGGGCATGCGTACGTGGGCAATTTCGGCTTTGACTACCACGCGTTCGTCCGCGAGCACGCCAACGCCATGCTCTACGCGCCGCCCGGTCCGCCGAAGGCGCCGATCGCGTGCCTGGCCGCGGACGGGACCCTGCTCGGGGTGAGCGAGCCGGTGCTCTTCCCCAACGGGTGCGTCCTGACGGCCGACGGCACCACCATGGTGGTGGCCGAAACCCTGGCCATGCGGCTCACCGCCTTCCCCGTGCTGCCCGACGGCACACTCGGGGAGCCGCGCCCCTGGGCCCCGCTGATCTCGCCGTTCCTGTGGCACGCGGTGAACCATCCGGGGCTTCTCGGCCGGATCACCCGCAGGATCTCGGCGCTGCTGGACCACCCGGCCATCGCCAAGCGTTCCGCCTCACCGATCGCCCCCGACGGCATCGCCTGGCACAACGACGGCGAGACGATGTGGATCGCGAACGCACTGCGCGGCGAATGCGTGCGTGTGGCCGAGGGGGGCCGCGTCCTCGACCGCGTGGCGACGAGCCAGAACACCCTGAGCTGCCTGGTCGCAGGTCAGGACGGGCGCACCCTGTTCGCCGCAACCGCGCCGACCGACGATCCCGTCCGCGCCGCAGAGCTGAACGGTGGCCGCATCGAGATGCTCCGGCTCTGAGTCTTCAGGTAACAGCGGTGAATCCCCAGGTAACAACCGAAGACAATCTCGTATCGGACAGTTGACTTGGACATTCGACCAGGAGAGTCTGTTGGCCATGAGTGAAGTGTCTGAAAACAGCCGGGTCCTTCTCGTCACCGGCGCAGCCTCCGGCATCGGGGCCGCGATCGCGCAGTCGGCGGTCGCGCACGGTCACCGCGTGATGCTGTCCGATGTCAACGAGCAGGCCGTACAGGCCAGGGCGCTCAGTCTGGGCGACCGGGCCGCCGGCTGTGTCCTGGACGTCCGGGATCCGGCGGCGTGGGTCAAGGCCTTCGAAGCGACCGAGGCCGCGTTCGGAGCCGTCGACGTGCTGGTCAACAACGCCGGCATCACCCACACCGGCCACGCAAAAGACCTCAGCCCGCAACAGCACCGCGACATCCTGGAGGTCAACCTGCTCGGCGCGATCACCGGCACCTGCACGGCGATCGAGCGGATGACCGCGCAGGGCCGCGGCCACATCATCACCGTCTGCAGCATGACGTCGTTCCTCCCGCTCCCGGGATACGCGTCGTACTGCGGCTCGAAGCACGGGCTGAGGGCCTTTCACCACAGCGTGGCCCTGGAAGAACGCGACGGGCCACTGGACTTCACGATCATCCATCCTCCGTCCACGCGCACGGACATGCTGGAGCAGGAGCTGGCCGACCCCGATTGCGCCGTCGCCTTCGCCGAGAAGTCGTTCGCACCGGAGCGGATCGCCGAGACCGTCGTCGACGCGATCGTCTCCAAGCCGGTCGAGGTGGTGTTCCCTCTCCTGGGCGGACGTGTCCAGCGGATCGCCGGGGTCTTCCCCCGCCTGATGCGGTGGGTGATCCCGCTCGCCGAGGCCAAGGGGAGAAGGCAACGAGAGCGAATCATGACCCCCACGGGCCGCCGCCGGTCCGATGCGGCGCGGCCTTCGGACCGCTCGAACGTCTGACGTGGTTCCCGGCCGCCGCTTACGGGGCCGGTCCACCGAACCACCGAGAAAGGGTGCGGATGTGAGCGCACATGTGGCGTCCTGGCCGGACGTGAAATCGGCCGCCTCCGCCATGGCCGGTTTCAGCGAGGTCCGGATGGCCCAACTGGAGCGGGCCACCCAGCACTTGGATCCGCCGTTCGCCGTGGTGGACCTCGATGCCTTCGACGCCAACGCCGGCGATCTGGTGCACCGCACGGGCAGCCGCGCCACGATCCGACTGGCCAGCAAGTCGGTCCGCAGCCGCGACCTGATCCAGCGCGTCCTGAAGCGCCAGGGCTACCGAGGCGTCCTCGCCTTCACCCTGCCCGAAGCCCTGTGGCTGGCCGAAGACCACGAGGACGTGGTCATCGGCTACCCGACCGCGGACCGCACCGCGTTGCGGCAGCTGGCCAAGGACGAGCGGGCGGCCTCACGCGTCACCCTCATGATCGACTCCGTCGCCCAGCTGGACTTCATCGACGAGGCCGTCGGCGTGGCCCACCCCCGGCTGCGGCTGTGCATCGATCTGGACGCCTCCCTGGAACTGGCCGGCGGACGCATCCACCTGGGCCCCCACCGCTCACCCGTGCACACCCCGCACCAAGCCGTCACGCTTGCCCGGGCGATCCAGAGCCGTCAGGGGTTCCACCTGGCCGGGGTCATGTCCTACGAAGGGCAGATCGCCGGCATGGGGGACAACCAGCCCGGATCCCCTCTCAAGCGCGCCGCGCTCCGTGCCATGCAGCGGCTGTCGGCACGTGAACTGGCCGACCGGCGCGCCGCCGCGATCGCCGCGGTCGAGACCGTCGCCCCGCTGGAGTTCGTCAACGGCGGCGGCACCGGCTCCGTGGAGCAGACCTCGGCCGAGCACGTGATCACCGAGATCGGCGCGGGTTCGGGCCTGTACGGGCCGGGGTTGTTCGACTTCTACCGACGCTTCCGCCCCCGGCCCGCCGCCTACTTCGTCATGCCGGTCGTACGCCGCCCCACGGACAAGATCGCCACCGTACTCGGGGGCGGCTGGGTCGCCTCCGGCCCGCCCGGCCTCGACCGTCTGCCCACCCTCAGCTGGCCCCGGGGCCTGCGGATGAACCCGCTGGAAGGAGCGGGGGAAGTCCAGACGCCGGTGCTCGGCCCGGCAGCTCACGGGCTGCGCCTCGGCGACCACGTGTGGTTCCGGCACGCCAAAGCCGGCGAACTGTGCGAGCGGGTGAACACCCTCCACCTGGTCTCCGGCGGCGAAATCGTCGGCCAGGTCCCCACCTATCGGGGTGAAGGACACGCCTTCCTCTGACCCGACTCACCCCATCCGCGGCCCACCTTCTTCCGGAGGCCCGATGCTCCCCGACGTCAACTCCTCCGTTCCTGCTCTCGCGGGCTCCACAGGGCCCGTCACCGCCCACGGTCCGGCCGAGCCCGTCTCGCGCCGCTGGGCCGGCCTGTACGGCCTGGTCTGGTTCGGCTTCTGGGTGGCGAATCTCGTCCCCCTCCAACTGGTCCTCCCTCAGCAACTGGAGGCCATCGACCCGGCCTCGAAGGTCTCCGACTTCGCCGTCGTCAACGGTGTCTCCGGGTTGACCGCGCTCGTCGCCCTCCCGCTGTGCGGCGCGCTGTGCGACCGTTCCCGCAGCCGTTTCGGCCGACGCAGACTCTGGCTCGCGAGCGGTGCCCTCGCCTTAGCCGCCGGACTGATCGTCACCGGCGCACAAACGACGGTGACGGGCGTGACGGTGGCATGGTCGGCGAGCATGCTGGGGCTCAGCGCGGTCACCGCCGCACTGACCGCCGTCATCGCCGACCGCGTCCCCGAGAACCAGCGGGGAGTCATCTCCAGCGCCATCTACGGCCCTCAGGCCCTCGGCGTGGTGGTCGGCATCGCCGTCGTCTCGGCCTTCGGCCTCTCTCCTCAGGCCGGATTCGCCGTCATGGCAGCCATGCTGATCATCTGCACGATGCCGTTCCTGCTGCATTACCGTGAGGCCGCCCACGGCAGTGAACCGCCGCTGCGGCTGCGCGCCGTGCTCACCTCCATGGGCAGCTCGCTGAAGAACCGTGAGTTCGCCTGGGCCTTCGGCGGACGACTGCTGGTCAACCTGGCGAACTCGCTGGGTGTCTGCTACACGCTCTACTACCTCACCGACGCACTCAAGGTGCCCGATCCTGCCGGCGCGCTGCTCTCCTGCACCGTCCTCTACCTCCTGGCCGGGCTGACAGCGACCGCCGTATCCGGAGCGCTGTCCGACCGCCTCGGCAGGCGGCGGATCTTCGTCGCCCTGGCAGCGCTGTTCCAGGCGGTGTCCGGCTTCCTTCTGGCGGGTTTTCCGTCCTACTCCGTCCTGCTGGTGACATCCGCGCTCATGGGCGGAGGCTTCGGCGCCTACATGGCTGTCGACCAGGCGTTGATCACCCACGTGCTGCCCGATGCCGAGAGCCGTGCCCAGGACCTCGGCATCATGAACATCGGCTCCATCGTCCCACCGGCCCTGGCCCCGTTGATCGCCAGCGTCATCATCAACTCCCGGCACGGCTATCCACTCCTCTTCACCCTCGTGGGCGTGGCCGCGACCATCGGAGCCCTGCTCGTCTACCGCATCCGTTCCGTCCGCTAGCAGCGCCGCGAAGGCGCCATCACCTGCCGCTGTGAAGAAAAGGAGGACGGATATGCCGACGACCCGCCACGGCACGGACAGAGGAGTGTGGCGTAACTGGGCCGGTAATGTCGCGGTCCGACCAGTGAGAGACGTCGCCCCCGCCTCGGTCGATGAACTTCGCGCCGTCGTGCGCCAGGCCGCGGAGGACGGCCTGGCGGTCAAGCCCGTCGGCAGCGGTCACTCGTTCTCCGATACGGCCGCGACGGAGGGCGTGCTGATACGGCCCGACCGCCTCACCGGCATCCGCGCCATCGACCGGAACACCGGCATCGTGACCGTCGAAGCAGGTACGCGACTCAGTGACCTGAATGCCGCCCTGGCCCAGAGAGGTCTGTCTCTCACGAACATGGGCGACATCATGGCGCAGACCGTCGCGGGAGCAACCAGTACGGGCACCCACGGCACCGGCCGCGACTCCGCCGCCATCGCGGCACAGATACGCGGCCTCGAACTGGTCACCGCGGACGGCTCCTTGCTCACCTGTTCGCAGAAAGAGAACCCGGAGGTGTTCGCCTCCGCGCGCATCGGGCTGGGCGCGCTCGGTGTGGTCACCGCGATCACGTTCGCCGTGGAACCGCTGTTCCTTCTCACCGCGCGCGATGAGCCGATGACGTTCGACAGGGTCACCGCGACCTTCGACGAACTCCACGCGACCAACGAACACTTCGAGTTCTACTGGTTCCCGCACACCGACAACTGCAACACCCTGCGCAACAACCGCAGTACAGGTCCGCTCGCCCCGACGGGCCGGTTCAGAGGCTGGTTGGAGGACGAGTTTCTCTCCAACGGCGTTTTCCAGGCAGCCAACTCGCTGGGGCGGGCGGTGCCCGCCGCCGTCCCGGCCATAGCGAGGGTGTCGAGCCGGGCTCTTTCCGCCCGCACCTACACGGACATCCCGTACAAGGTCTTCACATCGCCCCGCCGCGTAAAGATGATCGAGATGGAGTACGCCCTCCCGCGCGAGGCACTGATCGACGCCCTGCGCGAGGTGAAGGCCATGATCGACCGTTCGGATCTGCGGATCAGCTTTCCCGTCGAAGTGCGTACGGCACCCGCGGACGACATCACCCTCTCCACGGCGTCGGGCCGCGAGAGCGGATACATCGCCGTCCACACCTACCGGGGCATGCCCTTCCGTGAGTACTTCGCCGCGGCGGAGCGCATCTTCACCGCGCACGGCGGACGCCCGCACTGGGGCAAGCTGCACACACGTGACGCCGACTACTTCGCGGCGGCGTATCCACGCTTCGGTGAATTCACCGCACTGCGTGAGCGCCTCGATCCGGATCGACGCTTCGGCAACGCATACCTTCGGCAAGTCCTCGGCGACTGACCCGGCCCTGTCCACGACTCATCACAGAAAGGCGGTAGCCAAACCCATGTCCTCCACACAGTTGACTTCGGTGGCAGATCTTCCCGCCATTGAGGACTTGCTCCCGTTCGACGATTTCTCACGCGACTTCGTGGAAGCGGCACGGGAGTTGCGGGGCCGAGAAGGAACCGACTTCCTCCGGGGCCCGATGGACAGTCTCGTCGTGCTCCGCAACAAGGACGCCAGAACGCTTGCGGCGAATCCGGCGTTGGGCAACGTGCCCGCGGACATCGTCCTGTGGATGGCCACCGAAGCGGATCTCGGCTCCGGGCCCGTGACCAAACCGGATCCCGAACAGACCGAGGGGTACGGCAGGTTCCTGCGGAACCAGGTGTTCACCTCCAACCCTCCACTGCACCAGCCGTACCGCAATCTCCTGGTCCGGCAACTGATGCCCCGGAACATCCTCCGTTTCGCTCCCGCCGCCGAACGCCTCGCACAGGAACTTGTCGAGGAGTGCGCCGGGCGCGACCGGACCGACTTCTCCCGGGAGTTCGCCGGACGGTTCGTCACCCGCTTCTGGGCCGAGCAACTCGGGCTGAGCAGGGACCAGGCGGCGCGCGTCCAGCACCTCATGGAGGAGATGAGCCTGACGTTCCTGCTCACCCGCACGCCCGAGCAGTCGCAGCGCCTGTTCTCCGCCGCGGCGACGTACATGGACGTGGTCGGAGAAGCCGTTCAAAAGGCCTGGTCGGACGGAGGCAACGCGCTCCTCGACGACATGGCGGCCGAACTCACCACGATCGACATGGAGGGCAAGCCGGAGGACATCGGCTCGTTGGTGGCCTCGAACTTCTTCGACGGCTTCCACACGATCGGTGTGGCGATCGAGAACGTGGTCTTCCGCATGCTGAGCGACGGGACGGCCCTGGAACAGGTCCGTGCCGACCCGACGTTGGTCACCGGTGCCTTCTACGAGGGCACACGTCTGGAGTCCCCGCTGATGCTCAGTCAGCGACTGATGCTGCAGGACGTCGAGCACCACGGGGTCTCCGTCCCCGCCTACACACCGGTCGTCATGATGTGGGCCGCGGCGAATCGCGATCCCGACGTCTTCGACGACCCCGACAGCTACCGGCTGACCCGGCAGATCCAGCACGGCGCGACCTTCGGCGGCGGTGCCCACCTGTGCCCGGGCAGGAACGTGGCCCGGATGCTCACCGAGACCGCCGTGACCGCGCTGACCGCGCCCGATGTCGATATCGCACTGGTCGGAGACGATCACGCATGGGCGACCCACTCCATGATGCGGCAGCTGACGGCGTTGCCGGTCACCATCCGACGGGTGCACCGGTGAAGACCGTCGTCATCGTCGGTGCGGGGCAGGCCGGCTCGGAACTGGCCGTCGCACTGCGGCAGAACGGTTTCAGCGACCGGATCCTGCTCGTCGGCGCCGAACCCCACCTGCCCTACCAGCGACCGCCGCTGTCCAAAGCGTTCCTGCACGGCAAAGTCGATCAGGAGGCACTGCGGACTCGCGCCCTGGACACCTACACCAACGCCGGCATCGAGATCGAACTCGACACCGCCGCGGTCGGGATCGACCGCCGGACACGATCCGTCGCCCTGGCCGACGGGCGCACGCTGCGCTACGACAAGCTGGCCCTCACCACCGGCGGCAGTCCGCGTCCCCTCCGATTCGGCCCCGGCCACGTCGCGGGCAGGACTCTGCATCACCTCGACGACGCGATCGCGCTGCGGCAGGAACTCCACTCCGGCGGCACCCTGCTGATCGTCGGCGGCGGATTCATCGGCCTGGAGACGGCGGCCGTCGCGGCCGACATGGGGATCGCGGTGACGCTCGTAGAGGCCCAGCCGCGAGTCCTGGCCCGGACGTGCCCACCGGCCGTCTCCGCCTTCGTCGAACGCGAGCACCGCCATCACGGTGTCGATCTGCGCACAGGCGTGTCCGTCCGCAGCGTCACCCGGAGCGACGGAGCCCTCCTCGCGGAGCTCAGCGATGACACCGTGGTCAGAGCCGACCTGATCCTGACCGGCGTGGGGATCGCTCCGAACGACACCCTCGCCGCCACCGCGGGACTGGCCGTCGACGACGGTGTCCTCGTCGACGCCATGGCCCGGACCGAGGACCCCGACATCGTCGCCGCGGGCGACTGCACACGACAGTGGCACGGTTTCCTCGGCCGCAGCGTACGCCTCGAATCCGTTCAGAACGCCACTGACCAGGCCAGAACCGCGGCCCGGACCCTGTGCGGCAAGCCGACCGAGCGCTTCACGGCGCCCTGGTTCTGGTCCGATCAGTACGACCACAAACTCCAGATGGCCGGCCTGCCGCAGACCAGCGACACAGAAGTCGTCCGCGGCGACCCCTCATCGAACTCCTTCAGCGTGGTGTATCTGCGCAACGGCATCATCACCGGCCTGCACGCGGTCAACCGGCCGCGGGATTTCACGGCCGCCCGGCAACTCGTCACGGGGCGGGCCGCCATGACCGGGGACGAAGCCGCCTCCGAAGACCTCCCGCTGTCCGACCTGATGAAGCGACACCAATCCACCGCAGAAAGGCGTGCCTGACGTGCCAGTGATCAGATTCATCGAGGCCGACGGAACACAGCACCGCGTGGAGGCCGCCGTCGGCCAGAGCCTCAAGCAAGCGGCACTCGACCATCTCGTGCCCGGCATCATCGGCGACTGCGGCGGCTGCGCTTCCTGCGGAACCTGTCACGCCTACATCGACGAGAAGCACCTGCCGCTCCTCCCGCCGGCTGACGAGAACGAGGAGATGATCCTCGACGGGGTACCGGCGGCACGCACCTCCAACAGTCGCCTCACCTGCCAAATCCCTGTGACAGCCGACATGGCCGGGATGGAGGTGCACATTCCTGACACTCAGTTCTAAGAGACGGGCCATGTCTCGCGTGCCCAGGGGGGCTCGGCCGGCTCGGTGCCGGGTTGGTGCCGACCTCGGCCAGCCACTGGTTCAGGCCAGCGGTGAGTTGTCCATGCTTGGCGGATCACGCTGCGTACGGTGATGATCGTGTCGGTGAGATCGGAGTAGGCGTCGATGACGATGGCCCGGCGCTCGTAGCACTGGGTGAGGCGGTGGAAGGCGTTCTGCCAGGCGCGTGCGCGCTCCCCGTGCCGCCTCTGGCTTGCCTGGACGGGCTCCTTCTCGCCCTTGTGCGCGATCACCGGCCGTGCAGAATACGGGCCGGTGATCGCGCTCGGCAGGCCGATGAACATGTACGGCAG
>DATCQX010001077.1:0-6049 GCA_036569285.1 Streptomyces sp. | reverse complement strand
CAGGCGCGGAGGCGTCCGTGGCGGGCGCGGCAGCGGTCTCCTCGACACGTGCGCCCATCAGATCGGTGGTGTCGCTCACGAAGGGTCCTTCCCTGGAGCGGACGTCGGCCTGTCTGGCTCGGCGACCGGTTGTGCTGTCCGGTTCCTGTCCTTTTGGTGTGGACAGATCCGGGGCGGTAATCCGCCTGAGAGGCGGAAGAGATTTCTGGTGATGGCGTTTCCCCGACAGATCGGACGATCCGTGGCACCCGGTGTCACAGTGTCACGTGGCGGGGTCGCACCGGTTCCGAAGCGTGCCCTTTGGTCCACTCAGCGTCGATGCACAGCGCACTGCCCAGGTGCGTCGTACGGAACGCGGTGCGGCTTGGGGAGCTCCCGGAAGAATGTCTGTCCCGGACGGGGACGTGAAGCACCTCGCCATGGTGGGGTCGGGTGCAGACTTGAGATTAACACTACCGGATCCAACAAACATTCCCCCTCTCGAAATCCGGCGACGATTCACGCGATGCCTTTATGCGTGGAGGTCGCCGGCGGGTGCGAGCGGCAGCACGCTCGCCCCCTTGAGGTCCAGGTCCAGCCGGTTGGCGGCCCAGTCCGCGCCCGCCAACGCCTCGACCTTGTCGGCCGATTCGGCGTCGGCCAGCGCCATCACGGTGGGTCCCGCGCCGGAGATGACGGCGGGGATCCCGACCGCGCGCAGCCGCTCGACCAGCGCCGCGCTCTCCGGCATGGCGGGGGCGCGGTACTCCTGGTGGAGACGGTCCTCGGTGGCGGGCAGCAGCAGCTCGGGGCGGCGGGTGAGGGCCTCGACGAGCAGGGCGGCACGGCCCGCGTTGGCGGCGGCGTCGACGTGCGGGACGGTGCGCGGGAGCAGTCCGCGCGCGGTCTCGGTGAGGACCGGTTTCCCGGGCACGAAAACCACCGGAACGATGGAATCGGCGGGCTCCATCCTGATCGCGCGGGCGGCGCCGCCGTCCATCCAGGAGAGCGTGAATCCGCCGTACAGGCAGGCCGCGACGTTGTCGGGGTGGCCCTCGATCTCGGTGGCGAGTTCGAGGAGCGCGGCGCTGTCGAGCCGGGATTCGCCGCCTATGGTGACGGCGCGCGCGGCGACGATGCCGGCGCAGATCGCGGCGGACGAGGAGCCGAGGCCTCGGCCGTGCGGGATGCGGTTGGCGCAGACGATCTCCAGGCCGCGCGGCTGTCCGCCGAGGGCGTCGAAGGCGGTGCGCATCGACCGGACGAGGAGGTGGCTCTCGTCGCGCGGGAGGGTTTCGCCGCCCTCTCCGGCGATGTCGACATGCAGCCCGGAGTCGGCCACCCGGACGACGACGTCGTCGTAGAGCCCCAGCGAGAGGCCGAAGGCGTCGAAGCCCGGCCCGAGGTTGGCGCTGGTTGCGGGGACGCGCACCCGGACGGCGGCGGCGCGGAAGGCTGGACCGGCCATCGCTCGATGAACTCCTTGAGCTGCGGAACTGTCGAATGACATTCGCTGACTGACGTGTGTGAGACCCTCCGGGGCTGCGGCGACGACGCGGCGACCCGGCATACGCGACGCATATGCAGGAGGTGGGCTTCGACTCAGCTTATCGAAGGAAGGTTCTGTGGCGACATAGGGCGCACAGGAGGCGCACGATGCGTGTCGTAAGCCCCCTGTGCACCCCTGATGGGGTTGACCCCAGGTTTTTATCCGGTCCTTACGCGAGGCCGAGCTTCTGCGCCGCCGTCACCGCGTCGACCGGGACCGTGACCGGCTGCGGCGCGCCGGCGACCGCCCAGTCGGGGTCCTTGAGGCCGTTGCCGGTGACCGTGCAGACGATGCGCTGGCCGGGGTCGACCTTGCCCTGCTCGGCCGCCTTCAGCAGACCCGCGACCGAAGCGGCCGACGCGGGCTCGACGAAGACGCCCTCCTGCGCGGCCAACAGGCGGTAGGCGCGCAGGATCTCACGGTCCGTCACCTCGTCGATGAACCCGCCCGACTCGTCGCGGGCGGCGATCGCGTAGTCCCAGGAGGCCGGGTTGCCGATGCGGATGGCCGTCGCGATCGTCGTCGGGTCCTTGACGACCTCGCCGCGCACGAGCGGCGCCGAGCCGGACGCCTGGAACCCCCACATGCGGGGCGTCCTCGCGGCGACGCCGTCCTCGGCGTACTCCTTGTAGCCCTTCCAGTAGGCGGTGATGTTGCCCGCGTTGCCGACCGGGAGGACGTGGATGTCGGGGGCGTCGCCGAGCATGTCGACGATCTCGAAGGCGGCCGTCTTCTGGCCCTCGATGCGCACCGGGTTCACCGAATTGACCAGCGCGACGGGGTAGTTGTCGCTGAGGTCGCGGGCGAGGGTGAGGCAGTCGTCGAAGTTGCCGTCGACCTGGAGGATCTTCGCGCCGTGCACGAGGGCCTGGCCCATCTTGCCGAGCGCGATCTTGCCCTGCGGCACGAGGACGGCGGAGACCATCCCGGCGCGCACCGCGTAGGCGGCGGCGGAGGCGGACGTGTTGCCGGTGGAGGCGCAGATGACGGCCTGCGCGCCCTCCTCCTTGGCCTTGGAGATGGCCATGGTCATACCGCGGTCCTTGAAGGACCCCGTCGGGTTCGCGCCCTCGACCTTGAGGTGGACCTCGCAGCCGGTGCGCTCGGAGAGCACCTGCGCGGGCACGAGCGGCGTGCCGCCCTCGCGGAGCGTCACGACGGGCGTGCTGTCGGAGACGGGCAGCCGGTCCCGGTACTCCTCGATGATTCCGCGCCACTGGTGGGTCATTGCTGGTTACTCTCCTTCAACCCGCATGATGCTGGCGACACCGCGCACGGTGTCGAGCTTGCGCAGCGCCTCGACGGTCCCGGAAAGGGCGGCGTCGGACGCGCGGTGAGTGACGACGACGAGGGATGCCTCCCCGTCCTTGCCCTGCTGGCGCACGGTATCGATGGACACCCCGTGTTCGGCGAACACCGTCGCGACCTGGGCGAGTACACCCGGTTTGTCCGCCACGTCGAGGCTGATGTGATACCGCGTCACAACATCGCCCATCGGCGACACCGGCAGGGCCGCGTACGCCGACTCGCCGGGCCCCGTCGCCCCGCTGAGCCGGTTGCGGCAGACGGCGACGAGGTCGCCGAGCACGGCCGAGGCGGTGGGCGAGCCGCCCGCGCCGGGACCGTAGAACATGAGCTGGCCGGCCGCGTCGGACTCGACGAAGACAGCGTTGTAGGCGCCGCGCACGGAGGCGAGCGGGTGAGAGAGCGGGATCATCGCGGGGTGGACGCGCGCGGTGACGGACCCGCCGTCCACCGCACGCTCGCAGATCGCCAGGAGCTTGATGGTGCAGCCCATGTTCTTCGCCGACGCGAAGTCCGCGGCCGTCACCTCGGACATGCCCTCGCGGTAGACGTCGTCGAGGCGCACGCGGGTGTGGAAGGCGATCCCGGCGAGGATCGCGGCCTTGGCGGCGGCGTCGAAGCCCTCGACGTCGGCGGTCGGGTCGGCCTCGGCGTACCCGAGGGCCGTCGCCTCGTCGAGCGCCTCCTGGTACCCGGCACCCGTCGAGTCCATCTTGTCGAGGATGAAGTTCGTCGTGCCGTTGACGATCCCGAGCACCCGGTTGACCTTGTCGCCGGCCAGCGACTCGCGCAGCGGGCGGATCAGCGGGATCGCCCCGGCGACGGCCGCCTCGTAGTACAGGTCCCGCCCGTGTTCCTGAGCCGCCGCGTGCAGCGCCGCGCCGTCCTGCGCGAGCAGCGCCTTGTTCGCGGAGACGACCGACGCGCCGTGCTCGAAGGCGGTGGTGATCAGCGTGCGGGCGGGTTCGATACCGCCGATGACCTCGACGACGACGTCGATGTCCCCGCGTTTGACCAGCGCGGTCGCGTCCGTCGTGACGAGGTCCGGGTCGATGCCGTCACGGACCTTGGAGGGCCGTCGGACCGCCACTCCCGCCAGTTCGACGGGGGCGCCGATCCTCGCGGCGAGGTCGTCGGCGTGCGTCGTCATGATGCGGGCCACCTCTGAGCCGACGACTCCACAGCCCAGCAGCGCCACCTTCAGCGGACGCGTACGCATCATGCGACCTCGTTTCCTCATACGGCCTACGGTTCGACCAGTCTCACCCACCGGACCGGGGTTTCTTCCCCGGGTCCGGATCGTGAGACATCTATTTCATTTCCACGCGGGTCGGGCGCGGGAGAATCTCCTGCCTAACCGACGTCGAGGCGGAGCAGGTCCTCCTCCGTCTCCCGGCGCACGATCAGCCGCGCCTCGCCGTCGCGGACCGCGACCACCGGGGGCCTCGGCACGTGGTTGTAGTTGCTCGCCATCGACCGGCAGTAGGCGCCCGTCGCGGGGACGGCCAGCAGGTCACCCGGTGCCAGGTCGGCGGGCAGGAACGCGTCCTTCACGACGATGTCCCCGCTCTCGCAGTGCTTCCCGACGACCCGGGACAGCATCGGCTCCGCGTCGGAGGTCCGCGAGACGAGGGAGACGCTGTACTCGGCGTCGTACAGCGCGGTGCGGATGTTGTCCGACATGCCGCCGTCGACGGAGACGTACGTCCGCAGGCCCTCCAGGGGCTTGAGCGTGCCGACCTCGTACAGCGTGAACGCGGTGGGGCCGACGATGGCCCGGCCCGGCTCGACGGAGATGCGCGGGGTGCGCAGGCGGGCGGCCTCGCACTCACGGGTGACGATCTCGTCGAGCGCCTTCGCGATCTCCTGCGGCTCGCGCGGGTCGTCGTCGCTGGTGTAGGCGATGCCGAGGCCGCCGCCGAGGTCGATCTCGGGGAGTTCGACGCCGTGCTCGTCGCGGATCGTCTTCAGCAGTCCGACGACGCGTCGCGCCGCGACCTCGAAGCCGGACATGTCGAAGATCTGCGAGCCGATGTGGGAGTGGACGCCGGCCAGCTCCAGGCTGTCGAGCTGGAGCGCGCGCCGCACCGCCTCCGCGGCCTGCCCGCCGGCCAGCGGGATGCCGAACTTCTGGTCCTCGTGGGCGGTCGCGATGAACTCGTGTGTGTGGGCCTCGACGCCGACCGTCACCCGGATCAGCACCTTCTGCCGCTTGCCGAGGTCACGCGCGAGGTGCGCGACGCGGACGATCTCCTGGAAGGAGTCGAGGACGATGCGCCCCACACCGGCCTCGATCGCCCGGCTCAGTTCCGCGACGGACTTGTTGTTGCCGTGCAGCGCGATGCGCTCCGCGGGCATCCCGGCGGACAGGGCGGTGGCGAGTTCGCCGCCCGAGCAGACGTCGAGGTTCAGCCCCTCCTCGCGCAGCCAGCGCACGACCGCCCTCGACAGGAACGCCTTGCCCGCGTAGTAAACGTCCGCCTCGGGGCCGAACGCGGTGCGCCAGGCGCGGGCGCGGGCGCGGAAGTCCGTCTCGTCGAGGACGTACACGGGGGTGCCGAACTCCTCGGCGATCCGCGTCGCGGTCAGGCCGCCGACGGTCAGCTCACCGTGCTCGTCCCGGCGGACGGTCTCGGCCCACACCTTCTTGTCGAGGGTGTTCAGATCGGCGGGCGGGGCGCTGTAGTGCCCCTCCGGCAGCACATCGGCGTGACGGGGCCCGGCGGGGTGTGCGGAACGGCTCATCTTCGTTCTGGCGCTTTCTAGAGATGTTCGGGTGCGTCGATGCCGAGCAGGGACAGGCCACCGGCCAGCACCACCCCGGCGGCTTCGGCGAGCGCCAGCCGGGAGCGGTGGGCGGCCTCGGGTTCCTCCTCCCCGACGGGCAGAACGTCCGGCAGCAGCGGCAGCAGCGCGTCCGCGATCGCCACGAGGTGGTGGGTCAGGCGGTGGGGGGTGTGGTGGGTGGCTGTGGCCGTGAGGACGCGGGGGTGGTCGGCGAGGAGGAGTTCGAGCGGGCGGGGGGTGTTCCTGGCGCCGGGGTCCGACGTGAAGCCCAGCGCCTCCGCGTTGCGGGTGAGGGCCCGGGTGCGGGCGTACGCGTAGCGGACCCGGAAGAGAGGGTTGCTCTCCCGTTGGACCAGGTGGTCGGGGGTGAGGTGGGGGCGGTCGTGGGGGGCGGGGTGCAGGAGCGCCCAGCGGGTGGCGTCCTGGCCG
>DATCQX010001076.1:0-4005 GCA_036569285.1 Streptomyces sp. | reverse complement strand
CTTGCCCGCCAACTCCCCTCCGATGTTCACTCCTTCGGGTGGCGGGTCAGGTGATGAGCGCTTCCCGCCCACCGGCACTGGGAGGGTCGGGAGCCGTACCGGTTGTGCGCTGTTGTTGACCGAGCGTCATCCGGTCCCATGGGTACACGAATCAGGAATGCGAGCACCGGTGCAGAAGACGCGGCCTCGGCGCACAGAACAGTCGGCCTCCGGGGTTTCGGGCACAGGCGCGGAGCCGCAGCCTGCCGTCGGCAAGGGCCGTCCGACGCATGTGCGCAACCGGCTGATCATCGCCGTGGCGGTCGTCGCCGCCGCGATCGGCGCCGCCGGGACGCCGTCCGTGCTCGCGCTCTCCGCCCAGCTCAAGGACTCCCAGGAGCTGGTGACGCTCGCCGGGCAGACGCAGGAGGCGCTGGTCCTCGCGCACTCCCTCGCCGACGAGCGCGACCAGGTCATCGCCTACCTCGCGACCGGCCGCGACAAGAAGAGCGCCCCGGACCCGCAGGTCACCGCCCGCGTCGACCGGCAGATCACCGACCTGCGCGCCGCCGGGAACCTGCCCGCCGCCGTCGACGGCATCGCCGCCGTCCGCGCGAGCGCCCTCGCCGGAAAGAGCACCCCGCTCCAGGCCAACGAGGCCTACAGCAAGACGATCACCGAGCTGCACCGGCTCGCCGAGCGCCTCGCCCAGCAGACCCCGCCGCGCGCGGGCGCCGGGGCCTACGCCCTCGCCGAACTCGACTCGGCCGTCCAACAGGCCGCCGCCGCACGAGGGTTGCTCGTCGCCGCCCTCGACGTCCCGGTCAGCGACAGCTACGACACCTCCGGCGCCGCCGAGTCGCGCGACGCGCTCAGCGCCGCCGCCCAACAGGCCCGCGTCCGCTCGGACGCGGCGCTCGCCGACTTCCACGAGACCGCGCCGGCGAGCATGACCGGCGCGTACGACTCGACGGTGACCGGTGGCGAGAACAACGCCGCCGAGAAGTACCTGACGGAGCTGACCGACCAACCGGTGCTGGACAGCGGCGACTTGGACACCGACCCGGCGAAGGTGGAGGCCGCGCTCTCCGCCCGCATCGAGCTGATGCGCGGCGTCGAGGCGTCCCTCTTCGACCGGCGCACCAAGGAGTTGGAGGCCCTGCGCGACGACGACGTGACCTCGCTGGAGGTGCGGGTCGCGCTGCTCGGGGCGCTGATGCTGGTCGCCGTCGGGGTCGCCACGGGCATGGCCCGCAGCCTCACCCGGCCGCTGTCCGCCGTCCGCCGGGGGGCCGCGCGGCTCGCCGAGGCGGCCGAGCCCGGCGCCGAGGAACCCGTCAAGTTCACCGGCCGCAACGACGAGTTCGCGCAGGTCGTCCGATCCGTGAACGCGCTGCACGCGCACGCGGCCGGGCTGCACGAGCGGATCGGCACACTGGAGGCCGACCGGAAGCACCTGGTCGGACAGCGGCAGGAGATGGCCGACGCGCGCGCGGAGCTGCGGGCCGAACTCGACGCCGCCACCGTCCAGTTGGAGCGGCTGCGGACGTCCGTCGGGTCGACCTTCGTCAACCTCTCGCTGCGCACCCTCGGGCTCGTCGAGCGTCAACTCGCCGTCATCGAGGGGCTGGAGGAGCGGGAGCAGGACCCCGAGCGGCTCGCGACGCTGTTCAAGCTGGACCACTTCGCGACCGTCATGCGGCGGCACAACGAGAACCTGCTCGTCCTCGCCGGGGCGCGGCACGAGCAGCAACACCCCGGTCCCGTACCGCTGGTGGACGTCGTGCGGGCCGCCGTCTCCGAGATCGAGCGCTACGAGCGGGTGCGGATCTCGTCGTTGCCGCCGCACGCCCACATCGCCGGGTTCGCCGCCGACGATCTCTCCCATCTCCTCGCCGAGTTGATGGAGAACGCGACCACCTTCTCGCCGCCCGACCTGCCCGTCGAGGTCTCCGGCTGGCTCCTGGAGAACGGGGACGTCATGCTCTCCGTCCAGGACGAGGGCGTCGGCATCGAGGCCGACCGCCGCGACGCCCTCAACTCCCGCCTCGCGGAACCCGATGTGGAGACGCCGTTCGCCGGGGAGGACGAGGAGGGGCTCGGCCTCTACGTCGTCTCCCGCCTCGCCCATCGGCACGCGGTGCGTGTCCGGCTGCGGGGGCAGAAGAAAACCTCCGGGACCGCGGCTGTCGTCGTCGTCCCGACGGCGGTCCTGGCCGCGGCTCCGCCCGGCGCGGTGCCGTCCGTCGCGGTCGCCGGTGCCTCGCCTTCGGGCACGGTGTCCCTTCCCGGCGCCGACGCCGAGGTCAACTCCCATGTCATCGGGGGGCGTTCCCGGGGTGGGGATCTTGCGGTGGAGTTGGCGGAGAGGGCTATTCGGCGGGCGGGGGGTGGGGTGCCCAGTGATTCTGAGGGCGAGGGTGAGTCTCGGGTCGGGGATGAGTCTGGGTCTCGGGCTGGGGCTGGGGAAGCGGCCGGGGCTGGTGACGGGGCTGAGGGCGAGGCTGGAACTGAGTCCGGGGGCGGTGCCGGGAGCGCTGGAGTGGAGGCGCTGGACGGGGAGTCTGGCGAGGGGGCTGTGTCGGCGGGGGCCGGTGGCACGCTGGAGGACGACGTCCTGCCCGAGGCCGATGCGATGTCCGAGGGCGGCGTCGCCGCAGGGTCTCGTGCTGTGTCCGAGGCCGACGGTGTCGTAGCGGCGGACGGCGCTGAATCCGGGGCTGCGGCCGTCGGGGACGGTGCGGGCGACGAGGCGGAAGCGGTTGCGGCCGTGTCTTCCGAGGCGTCCGCCGTGGTCGAGAGCCTTGCCTCGGACGAGGTGTCCGGGCCCGGCGACCGGGGCGACCGGGGCGAGCACGGTGACGCCGAGCCTGGTGACCGAGCCGACCGGGGGGAGCGCGGTGGTGGCGAGCATGACGGTGTTGTCCGTGTCGCGTCTGAGTTCGGGCCTGTGCCCGCTGGGATGGGTGCTTCCGATGGGCGGTCCGCCGTTGATTCGGAGGAGCTGGACTTTGCTGAGCCGAGCGTTTCCGGTGGGTCGGCCGATGTCGATTCCCGCCGGGGGGAGCGCGGTGGTGGCGAGCGTGACGACGACGTCGTCCGCATCGTGCCCGTGCCTGCCGGGCTGAGTGACTCCGATGAGCGGTCTGCCGCCGAACCGGAGGAACCTGCCCTCGCCGAGTCCGCTGAGCTTCCCGTTTCCTCCGAGACGACCATGGCCCTCTTCCTCCCGTCTGCCCCGCGAGGGGAAACGGTCCCGCGTCCGGGGCCCGGTGACGGGGCGGGGCTTGAGGCTGAGGCGGGGCCCGGGGCTGATGCGCGTGTCGAGGCTTCTCGGGAGGCCGATGTGGACGCGGGGGGCGGTCACGGACTGCGTCGGGGGCTCGCCCGTCGGCGGGGTGCCGATGACTGGCCCGGTGCTGACGATTGGCCCGGTGCCGATCAGCGGCCCGGCAATGACCAGCGGCCCAGTACTGACCAGTGGGCCGGCGTCGACTCGCGTGTCGGTGTCGGCCCGCGAACCGGCCCCGCGTCCCACTCCGGCCCCTCCACGGAGCACGCCCGTGCCGAGGGTGAGGAGCCGGTCACCGCGAAGGGGCTGCCCAAGCGGACGCCCAAGGTGAGTGCGCCGGAGCCGGTGGTGCGGCCGAGGGCGGGCGGGGTGGACGCGGAGGCGCTCAGGAAGAAGCTCGGAGGGTTCCGGCAGGGGGCCGTGGCCGGGTACCGGGACGCGGAGTCGGAGATCGCCGAGGAGACGGTGCTCGCCGAGGAGGAACTGCCCGCGCGGCATGGGGAGTTGCCCGCGCAGCGGGGGCCGCGCGGGGAGCGGGGAATCGCCGGGGAAGCCATGGGGGGCACAGTCGAGGAGGCAAGCAGTTGACCGCTCCCAGTACCTTCGGCCTGAGCAGCGAAGCCCGTAACCTGCACTGGCTGCTGAACAACCTGGTGGAGGAGGTCCCCGGCATCCAGTCGGTGGCCGTCGTCTCCTCCGACGGCCTGTTGCTGCTCTCCTCCGACCCGGGCCTC
>DATCQX010001075.1:0-2311 GCA_036569285.1 Streptomyces sp. | reverse complement strand
GGATCACACCCCACCAGCACCCCCACCACCGCCACGACCCCGGCCGCTCTCACCGCCCACATAAACAACCAGCCTGCCACCGCCCGCCGCGCGAGGATAGGGGCCATGCGCCTGAGGAAGCTGACGACGACGGACCGCGCGTACCGCTGGTCGGTCCACCACGTCCACCGTGCCCGCGACACCGGCCTCCCGTGCCAGGAGGTGCTCACCCTGCACCGGGACGGCGTCCGCGTGCGCTTCGTCTTCGAGGAGGACTCGGAGCACTGGGTCCAGGGCAGCGGCTACCCCGACCACGACGGATCGGTCAGCACCGCCCAGCACTACCTGAACCTCCATCTCCCGTCCGTGGTACGGGCGTTCGCGGACGAGGCGGAGGAGCGGGACCTGTTCCGGGCGAACGCCGACGCGGACGGCTGGGAGTACCTTCCGGTGGTGTCCGAACGGGTCAACCGCACGACATCAACGGCGAGTTGACCCACTCCCTAGGACCAACGCCCCGTCCGCCCCAACACCAACGCCCCCGCCGCGGTCCCCGCCGTGGACGTCCGCAGCACGCTCCGCCCCAACCGGCACGTCACCGCCCCCGCCTCCTCGAACAACGCCAACTCCTCGGGAGAGACGCCCCCTTCGGGACCCACGACGAGCACGATCTCCCCGGCGGAGGGGAGTTCGAGCGTGGCGAGGGGGGCGCTGCCGTACTCCCGGTCCTCGTGCAGCACGACGGCGAGATCCGCGCCCGCGAGCAGCGCGGCGACCTGCTTGCCGCTCGCGAGGTCCCCCACCTCGGGGAACCGCACGCGGCGCGACTGCTTCCCCGACTCCCGTGCGGTGGCACGCCACTTGGCGAGCGCCTTCTGTCCGCGCTCGCCCTTCCACTGGGTGATGCAGCGGGAGGCGGCCCACGGGACGATCGCGTCGACCCCGACCTCGGTCATCGTCTCGACGGCCAACTCCCCCCGGTCGCCCTTGGGAAGAGCCTGGACGACGGTGAGGCGCGGGGAGGGAAGCGGTTCCTCGGTGACGCCGGAGAGGCGGACGGTCAGCCGGTCCTTGCCCTCGGCCGCGACGACAGCACCCTCGGCCCACCGCCCGGCCCCGTCCGTGAGGACGACCGACTCGCCGGCCTGGAGCCGCTTCACGGAGACGGCGTGCCGCCCCTCGGGTCCGTCGAGGACGAACTCCGCGCCCACGCCGGCGAGTTGCTCGACCACGAAAACCGGAGCGGTCATCAGGCCACGCCCCCGTCGGCGGTCGGCGCGTCGTCCGGCAGCGGTGCCGTCTCGGCCAACGCGGTGCGCGCGGCGTCGAGTTCGGCCGCGAGCAGCTCGACGAGGTCCCCGGCGGGCAGTTCCCGTGCCATCCGGTGTCCCTGTCCCGCCCACAGCGCCATGCCCTGCGCGTCCCCGGCCTTCGCGGCGGCCTTGCGCAGCGGCGACGTCAGGTGGTGGATCTCGGGGTACGCGGCGGGGGCGTACGGGCCGTGCTCGCGCAGGAACCGGTTGACGAGGCCCCGTGCGGGCCGTCCGGAGAACGCGCGCGTCAACTCCGTGCGCGCGAACAGGGGGTTGGTGAGTGCCTGCTTGTGGACGGCCGCGGCCCCCGACTCCGGCGTCGCGAGGAACGCGGTGCCGAGCTGGGCGGCACACGCGCCGGCCGCCATGACCGCCGCGATCTGACCGCCCCGCATGATGCCGCCCGCCGCGACCAGCGGCAGCGACACCGCTTCGCGGACCTGCGTGAGCAGCGCGAGCAGGCCGATGCCCGCACGGTCGTTCTCCGGGTTGTCGCGGTGCGTGCCCTGGTGACCGCCCGCCTCGACGCCCTGCACGATCACCGCGTCGGCGCCGGCGCGCTCCACGGCGACGGCCTCCTCCGGGGAGGTCACGGTGACGAGGGTGAGCGTCCCGGCCCGCCGCAGCCGCTCCAGTACCTCGGGGTCAGGGGTGCCGAAGTGGAACGAGACCACGGGTACGGGGTTGTCGAGGAGGACGGCGAGTTTGGCCTCGAAGCCGTCGTCCCGGCCGCTCTCGGGGTCGCCCAGCTCCGTCTCGTACCAGGTGGACTCACCGGCGAGCTGGTGCGCGTACAGCTCCACCGCGCCCGCCTCGGCGTACTCGGGCTGGGGGAGGAAGAGGTTCACGCCGAACGGGCGCGAGGTCTGGCCCCGGACCTGCTTGATCTCCTCGTACATGCCGTCGGCCGTCTTGTACCCGGCGGCAAGGAACCCGAGACCCCCCGCCTCGGACACGGCCGCGGCCAGCCTCGGCACGGAGACCCCGCCCGCCATGGGGGCCTGCACGATCGGGAGAGG
>DATCQX010001074.1:0-9762 GCA_036569285.1 Streptomyces sp. | reverse complement strand
TTCCAGGTGCGTATCCACGGGCGCGGCGGACAGGGAGCGGTCACCGCCGCGGAGTTGCTGTCGGTGGCGGCGTTCGACGAGGGCCGGCACGCGCAGGCGTTCCCGAGTTTCGGCTCCGAGCGCACGGGGGCGCCGGTCATGGCGTTCTGCCGGATCGACGACCGGCCGATCCGGGTGCGGGAACCGGTGACCCGGCCCGACGCGCTCGTCGTGCAGGACGCGACGCTGCTGCACCAGGTGGACGTCTTCGAGGGGGTGCGGCCCGGCGGGGCCGTCCTGGTCAACTCCCCCGAGGACGCCGGCGCGCTGGGCCTGGGCTCGCTGCCCGCCCGCGTCCTCACCGTCCCCGCGACCGCGCTGGCCCTGCGCCGCATCGGCCGTCCGGTGCCGAACGCGGCGCTGCTCGGCGGGCTGGCCGCGCTGACCGGCTGTGTGGGGATCGACGCGCTGACCGAGGCGATCCGCGACCGCTTCCCGGGCCGGCTGGGACCGGCCAACGCGGACGCCGCCCGGGAGGCGTACGCCCTTGTCCGGAGCCTGTGTGAGGAGCACGCGCATGCTGAAGCAGACTGAGGGGTCGCGCGCGGTCGCCGAGACCGTCGCGCACTGCCGGCCGGAGGTGATCGCCGCCTATCCGATCTCGCCGCAGACGCACATCGTCGAGGAGCTGAGCCGGCTGGTGGGGTCCGGGGCGCTCGACCGGTGCGAGTACGTCAACGTGGAGTCGGAGTTCGCGGCGATGTCGATGTGCATCGGGGCCTCGGCTGCCGGTGCCCGCGCCTACACGGCGACCGCGAGCCAGGGCCTGCTGTACATGGTGGAGGCGCTCTACAACGCCTCCGGGCTCGGTCTGCCGGTCGTGATGACGGTCGCCAACCGGGCGATCGGGGCGCCCATCAACATCTGGAACGACCACAGCGACAGCATGTCCCAGCGGGACTCGGGCTGGCTCCAGCTGTACGCCCGCGACAACCAGGAGGCCGCCGACCTGCATCCGCAGGCGTTCCGGCTGGCCGAGGAGCTGTCGCTGCCGGTGATGGTGTGCATGGACGGCTTCGTTCTCACGCACGCCTGGGAGCGGATCGACGTCCCGGACCGGGCGCGGGTCGACGCCTTCCTGCCGGTCTACGAGCCGCGTCAGGTCCTCGATCCGGCCGAGCCGGTGTCGATCGGCGCGATGGTCGGACCCGAGGCCTTCACCGAGGTGCGCTATCTCGCGCACGCCAAGCAGATGCGGGCGCTGGAGGAGATCCCTCGGGTCTCGGCGGAGTTCGCGCGGGTGTTCGGGCGGGAGAGCGGGGGGCTGGTGCACCCGTACGCCTGCGAGGACGCCGAGACGGTCGTGGTCGCCCTGGGGTCGGTGTGCGGGACGGTGTGCGACGTCGTCGACGAGATGCGTGAGCGGGGGGTGCGGATCGGGGCGCTGGCCGTGACGTCGTTCCGGCCGTTCCCGCTGGCGGCGGTGCGGGCCGTCCTCGGCGGGGCCCGGCGGGTCGTCGTGCTGGAGCGGGCCTTCTCGGTGGGTGTCGGCGGGATCGTGTCGGCGAACGTGCGCACCGCGCTGTCCGGTGTCCGTCTCGACGGTCACACGGTGGTCGCCGGGCTCGGCGGGCGCGCGATCACGAAGGCGTCGCTGCACCGGCTGTTCGCCGACGCGATCGCCGGGCGGCTGGGGGAACTGACGTTCCTGGACCTCGACGAGGGGCTCGTGGAGCGGGAGCTGGCCCGGATGGGGCGCACGCGCCGGTCGGGGCCTTCGGCGGAGAACATCCTGCGAGACGTGGGGAGCAACCGGTGAGCGGCGCACGGCAGGTGAAGTTCTACCAGGTGGGCAGTCTGGCCGCGGGAAACCGGCTGCTGTCCCCCGGACTCCGTTCCGATCAGGCCGACCCGGGCCGCGCCAACGCGCTCACCTGCGGGCACCGGGCGTGTCAGGGCTGCGGTGAGGCGCTCGGTGCCCGGTACGTCCTGGACGCGGCGCAGCGGGCGTCCGGCGGGAAGGTGATCGCGGTCAACGCGACCGGGTGTCTGGAGGTGTTCTCCACGCCGTACCCGCAGACGTCGTGGCAACTGCCTTGGCTGCACTCGCTGTTCGGCAACGCGCCGGCGGTCGCCGCGGGGGTCGCCGCCGCGCTGCGCGCCAAGGGCCGCTCCGATGTCCGGGTGGTCGGGCAGGGCGGGGACGGCGGCACGGTCGACATCGGGCTGGGCTGTCTGTCGGGCATGTTCGAGCGCAACGACGACGTGCTGTACGTCTGTTACGACAACGAGGCGTACATGAACACGGGGGTGCAGCGCTCCGGGGCCACTCCCCCGGCCGCGCGCACCGCCACCACGCAGACGGGGGTGCCCTTCGGGCAGGGCAAGAGCCTGCCGCTGATCGCGATGGCGCACGAGATCCCGTACGTCGCCACCGCCACCGTCGCCGGGCTGCGCGACCTGGAGGCCAAGGTGCACCGGGCGATGGGGATGCGCGGCGCCCGCTACCTGCACGTGCTGGTGCCCTGCCCGCTGGGGTGGGGCACACCGGCGCACGACACGGTGCGCATCGCGCGGCTGGCCGAGCGGTGCGGCCTGTTCCCGGTGTTCGAGGCCGTGGACGGGGAGGTCACCGCGGTGACGCCGATCCGGCGCCCGGTGCCGGTCGAGGAGTACCTGCGCCCGCAGAAACGGTACGCGCACCTCTTCGAGCCGGAGGTGCGCACGGATGTCGTCGCCCGTCTCCAGCGGGCCGCCGACCGCACCATCGCCCGTTTCGGACTGCTCCCGAAGGAGGAGACGCCGTGAAGGAGAAGCCGTTCGCGATCACCCTGGACGTGGGGTCCAGCCTCGCCAACCACACCGGGGCCTGGCGCACCGAGCGCCCCGAGTACGTCCACCGGCTGCCTCCGTGCAACTCGGCGTGCCCGGCCGGAGAGAACATCCAGCAGTGGCTGTTCCACGCGGAGAGCGGCGACTACGAGAGCGCGTGGCGGGAGCTGATGCGGGACAACCCGCTGCCCGCCGTGATGGGCCGGGTCTGCTACCACCCGTGCGAGACCGCCTGCAACCGCGTGCAGGTCGACGACGCGGTGGGGATCAACTCCGTGGAGCGGTTCCTCGGCGACGAGGCGATCGGGCGGGGCTGGACCGTGGCACCGCCCGCCACCTCCTCGGGCAGGCGGGTCCTGGTCGTCGGCTCCGGTCCCGCGGGCCTGTCGGCGGCGTACCACCTGCGGCTGCTCGGCCACGAGGTGACGGTCCGTGAGGCGCAGGACAGGCTCGGCGGAATGATGCGGTACGGCATCCCGCGCTACCGCCTGCCCCGTGAGGTGCTGGACGCGGAGATCGACCGCATCCGCGCGCTCGGCGTCGTCTTCGAGACGGGGGCGCGGGTGACGGACGTGCCGGCCGCGCGGCGCGACGGCGGTTTCGACGCCGTGTTCCTCGCGGTGGGCGCCGGTATCGGCCGGCGGACGTACCTCCCGGCCGGGGACAGCGCCCGCGTCCTCGACGCGGTGGCGCTGCTCGGCGGCATGGAGGGGCGGGAGCCGCCGCTGCTGGGGCGCCGGGTGGCCGTCTACGGCGGCGGTGACACGGCGATGGACGCGGCCCGTACCGCCCGCCGCCTCGGTGCCACCGACGCGGTGGTGGTCTACCGGCGTACCCGTGACCGGATGCCCGCGCACGACGAGGAGGTCGAGGAGGCGCTGGAGGAGGGCGTGCGGATGAAGTGGCTGTCCACCATCACGCGCGCGGACGAGGGCCGGCTGACCGTCGAGCGGATGGAGCTCGACGAGACGGGGTTCCCGCGGCCGACGGGCGAGTTCGAGGAACTGGAGGCGGACTCGGTGGTGCTGGCGCTCGGCCAGGACTCCGACCTGTCGCTGCTCGCGGGCATGCCCGGCATGGTCGTCGACCACGGCACGGTCCAGGTGGGCGAGGGGCTGATGACCGGTCAGGAGGGCGTCTTCGCCGGCGGGGACATGGTGCCCGCCGAGCGGACGGTCACCGTGGCGGTGGGGCACGGCAAGAAGGCGGCCCGGCACATCGACGCCTACCTGCGGGGCGCGGCCTTCACGCCCGGCCCGAAGCATCCGCCCGCCGGTGCCGACCGGCTGAACACCTGGTACTACTCCGACGCCCCGGCCTCCGTGCGCCCCCGGCTCGCCCTGGCCCGCCGCGTCTCCACCTTCGACGAGGTGGTCCAGGGCCTCGACCGCTCCACCGCGCTCTTCGAGGCCCGGCGCTGCATGTCCTGCGGCAACTGCTTCGAGTGCGACAACTGCTACGGCGTCTGCCCGGATAACGCGATCACCAAGCTGGGTCCGGGCCGGGGGTTCTCCATCGACCTGGACTACTGCAAGGGCTGCGGGCTGTGTGTGGCCGAGTGTCCGTCCGGGGCGATGGACATGGTGCCGGAGGAGTAGTGATGGCGCACGCCACAGCGGGCCCCGCCGCCCGACGGGGCCCGCTCCGGCGTGTCATGTCAGCCGACGTACTCGCCGACGGCCGTCTTGAGTTCGGTCAGTCCCTTCTTCGCGTCGGTGAAGAACATCCCCGTCTTCGGGTCGGTGTACAGCTCGTTGTCGATGCCCGCGTACCCGTGGCCCATGGAGCGTTTGACGACGACGACGCTGCGGGCCTTGTCGACGTCGAGGATCGGCATGCCGGAGACGGCGTTGCCGGGGCGGCGGGCGGCGGGGTTGGTGACGTCGTTGGCGCCGATCACCAGGGCCACGTCCGCCTGGGGGAACTCGGGGTTGACGTCGTCCATCTCCTTGAGCTGGGTGTAGGGCACGTTCGCCTCGGCGAGCAGCACGTTCATGTGGCCCGGCATCCGGCCGGCGACGGGGTGCACGGCGTAGCTGACGTCGACGCCGTGGTCGGTGAGCAGCTGGGCCAGGGCGCCGAGTTCGTGCTGGGCCTGGGCGGCGGCGAGTCCGTAGCCGGGGACGAGGATCACCTTGCTCGCGTAGGCGAGTTGGATCGCCACGTCGTCGGCGGACAGGGAGCGCACCTGGGCCGGGGCTCCCCCGGTCGTCGCGGGGGCGCTGTCGCCGGTGCCGAAGCCGCCGACGACGACGTTCGCGACGGAGCGGTTCATGGCGTCGGCCATCAGCTTGGTGAGGATGCCGCCCGAGGCGCTGACGAGCATGCCGGCGACGATCAGCGCGGTCTCGTCCAGCACGAACCCGGCCATCGCGACCGCCGATCCGGTGAAGGCGTTGAGGAGGGCGATGACGACGGGCATGTCGGCGCCGCCGATGGGCAGGACCATGCTCACGCCGAACAGCAGCGCGACGGCTGCGAGCCCGTACAGGGCGGGGCGGGAGTCGGGGGCCAGGACGAGCCAGACCGTGCCCGCGACGAAGGAGACCGGCAGCAGGAGGTTCAGCAGCCTGGCGCCGGGGAACACCACCGGCGCCCCGGAGACGACGCCCTGGAGCTTCCCGGCGGCGATCAGCGATCCGGAGAAGGTGACGGCGCCGATCACGATGTCGAGGGCGCCGGGCAGCGAGACCCGTGCGCCGAGTCCCGCCGGGTCGGCGGACTGGAGGAGGTCGTCCACGGCGATCAGCGCCGCCGCGCCGCCGCCGACGGCGTTGAAGACGCTGACCAGTTGGGGCATCGCCGTCATCTTCACCTCGCGCGCGGCCCACAGGCCGAGGGCGGCGCCGACGAGGCCTCCGCAGGCCAGGACGAGCCAGCCGGTGCGGGTGATGGTGCCCTCGTCGGCGACGAGCCACACGGTGGCGGCGACCGCGGCGGACATCGCGGCGGCGGACAGCGTGTTGCCGCGCCGGGCGGTGCGCGGGTGGTTCATCAGGTGCAGGCCGAGGACGAAGCAGGCTGCCGCGGCCAGGAACACGTAGTGGACGGTGTCGGAGACGTTCATGGCACTCACGCCTTCTTCGCTTCGTCGCGCGGCCGGGCCCTGAACATCTCCAGCATCCGGTCGGTGACGACGTATCCGCCGACGACGTTCATCGCGCCGAACACCATGGCGGTGAAGGCGAGGGCGTAGCCGGGCCAGGTGTGCGCCTGCGCGGCGATGAGCATGGCGCCGACGACGACGATGCCGTGCACCGAGTTGGAGCCGGACATCAGCGGGGTGTGCAGGGTCGCGGGCACTTTGCTGATCACCTCGACGCCGACCAGCACGCTCAGCACGAACACGGTGATCGCGGTGAGCAGATCGAGGTCGTTCACGGTGTGTCGCCTCCCGTCAGGGCTGCGGTGATCTCGTCCGCCGGGTCGAGGACGAGTGCGCCGTCCCGCACCAGATGGCGCAGGAGGGCGACGAGGTTGCGGGCGTAGGCCGTGGACGCGGCGGTGGCCATCGCGGAGGGCAGCCGTCCGGCGCCGATCACGGTGACGCCGCCCGCGAGGACGTCCGTCTTGTCGGGTTCGGAGCCCTCGACGTTGCCGCCGAGGCCGCTCGCGGCGAGGTCCACGACGACGGAGCCGGGCCGCATGCGCTTCAGCGTGTCGCGGCTCACCAGGAGCGGCGGCCTGCGTCCGGGTACCTGGGCGGTGGTGACGACGATGTCGTGGCGGGCGATGTGGTCGTCGAGGGCGGCCCGCTGGGCCCGCTGCTCCTCGGCCGTCAGCTCCCGCGCGTAGCCGTCTCGTCCGGCGTCCGGTTCCCCTTCTGGCGGGCTCTGGATGTCGAGGAACCGGGCGCCGAGTGACTCCACCTCCCCTCGGGACTCGGGGCGTACGTCGTACGCCGTGACGGTGGCGCCGAGGCGGCGGAAGGTGGCGACGGCCTGGAGTCCGGCGACTCCGGCGCCCAGGACGAGGACCTGTGCCGGGCGCATGGTGCCCGCCGCGGTGGTCAGCATCGGCAGGAAGCGGTCGTAGGCGTCGGCGGCGACGAGGGCCGCCTTGTAGCCGGCGACGTTGGCCTGTGAGGTGAGGGCGTCCATCGACTGGGCGCGGCTGAGGGTGCGCGGCAGCAGGTCGAGGCTGACCGTGCGCACCCCGCGCTCGCGCAGTTCGCGTCCGTACGCCGGTCCCAGCAGGCCCGCGAGGACCTGTCCGGTCCGCAGCGAGCGGGCGCTGTCCGCGTCCGGCGGTCCCACGCACAGGACCGCGTCGGCCCGGGCGTACAGTTCCCCGGCGGTGACGGTCTCGGCGCCCGCGGCGGTGTAGTCGGCGTCGGTGAACCAGGCGCCGGAGCCGGCCCCGGTCTCGACCAGGACGCCGATGCCGGCCTTGCGCAGGAGGGCGACGGCCTCGGGGACGAGGGCGACGCGGCGTTCGCCGGGCGCCCGCTCCCGCAGCGCGCCCACGGTGACGGTGGCCATGATGTGCTGCCTCTCTCCTCGTGCTCTCAGAACTCGAAGACGAGCCGTGCCTCGGCCCGGCCGCCGAGGACCTCGTCGAAGGAGTCGTTGACCTGTTCCAGGCGCCGGGGTTCGGCGATGACCTGGGTGCGTCCGGCGGCGTGCAGCGCGAACACCTCGGTCAGGTCCTGGCGGGTGCCGACGATGGAGCCGATGACGGAGATGCCGCCGAGCACGGTCTCGAAGATCGGCACCTGGATCTTCGCGTCGTCGGCGGGCAGCGCGACCATGACGAGCCGTCCGCCCCGGTTGAGGGACCGGTACGCCTGCTCGAACGCCTTGGGCGCGGCGGCGAGGACGACGGCGACGTCCGCGCCGCCGGCCTTCCTGATCTCCTGGACGGGGTCGTGGGTGCGGGCGTTGACGGTCTGGTCGGCGCCGAGGCGGTGGGCGAGGCCCAGCTTGTCGGGTTCGAGGTCGACGGCGGTGACGAAGCCGCCGACCAGGCGCGCGTACTGGAGCGCGAGGTGGCCGAGGCCGCCGATGCCGAAGACGGCGACCCGCTCGGCCGGGGTGATCCGGGCGACTTTGACCGCCTTGTACGTGGTGACGCCGGCGCAGGTCAGCGGGGCCGCGTCGAAGGACGACACCGCGTCGGGGACCCGCACGACCGCGGCGGCGTTCGCGACGGCGTACTCGGCGTAGCAGCCGTCGACGGAGTAGCCCGTGTTGGTCTGGGACGCGCACAGGGTCTCCCAGCCACAGACGCAGTGCCGGCAGGTGCCGCAGGACGAGCCGAGCCAGGGCACGGCGACGCGGGCGCCGTTCAGACCGGCGGGGACGCCCGTGCCGACGGCCCGTACGACGCCGACGCCCTCGTGGCCGGGGACGAACGGCGGGGTGGGCTTGACGGGCCAGTCGCCGTGGGCGGCGTGGATGTCGGTGTGGCAGAGTCCGGACGCCTCCATCCGGACGAGTACCTGGCCGGGGCCGGGCTCGGGGACGGGCAGGTCCCGGATCTCCAGGGGTTTGCCGAAGTCGGTGACTACCGCTGCCTTCATGGCGTGCGCTCCTCAACTGGCTCTGGTCCGGTGCGGCCGGGCCCGGGTGACGAAGTGCAGTCCGTCCCCGGCCGCGAGGGAGAAGCCGCCCGGTGTGCCCGGTTCCACGTCCAGGACGAGGAAGGGGCGGCCGAGGGCCTCGTACTGGTCGGCGTTCATGTGGAAGGTGCAGCCCTCCACGACGCCGATGAGCATGTCGCCGTCCCCGAGGGCGAATTCGCCGCCGGGGAAACACATCGGGTCGCTGCCGTCGCAGCAGCCCGCTGACTGGACGAACATCACCGGTGCGCCGTGGGCGGCGCGCAGGGCCGCGATGGCCCTGCGCGCCGCGCAGGTGGCCGTGACGCGTCCGGCGGTGCCGGGGCGCGGTTTCACGGGGTGCCTCCTGGAGCGGCCGGGACTAGAACAGCCCGAGCGGCTTGGCGCTGTAGCTGACCAGCAGGTTCTTGGTCTGGCTGTAGTGGTCGAGCATCATCTTGTGGGTCTCGCGGCCGATGCCGGAGACCTTGTAGCCGCCGAAGGCGGCGCCGGCCGGGTAGAGGTGGTAGCAGTTGGTCCACACCCGTCCGGCCTTGATGGCGCGGCCCACCCGGTAGGCGCGGGCGCCGTCGCGGCTCCACACCCCGGCGCCGAGGCCGTAGAGCGTGTCGTTGGCGAGGGCGAGGGCCTCCGCCTCGTCCTTGAAGGTGGTGACCGCGAGGACGGGTCCGAAGATCTCCTCCTGGAAGACCCGCATCCGGTTGTGGCCCTTGAGGACGGTCGGTTCGAAGAAGTACCCGTCCTTGAACCGGCCGCCGAGGTGGGCCCGCTGCCCGCCGGTGAGGACTTCGGCGCCTTCTTGCGTGCCGGTGGCGACGTAGGAGGCGATCTTCTCGATCTGCTGCCGGGAGACCTGGGGTCCCATCATGGTGTCGGTGTCGAGGGGGTCGCCCAGCCTGATCGCGCGGATGCGCTCCAGGCAGCGGCCCATGAACTCCTCGTAGATGTCCTCCTGGATCAGGGCGCGGGAGGGGCAGGTGCACACCTCGCCCTTGTTGAACGCGTAGAGCACCAGCCCTTCGACGGCCTTGTTGAGGAAGTCGTCGTCGGCGGCGGCGACGTCGCTGAAGAAGATGTTCGGCGACTTGCCGCCCAGTTCCAGGGTGACGGGGACGATGTTCTGGGAGGCGTACTGCATGATCAGGCGGCCGGTGGTGGTCTCGCCGGTGAAGGCGACCTTGGCGATGCGCTTGTTGGTGGCGAGCGCCTTGCCGATCTCGGCACCGGGTCCGCCCACCACGTTGAGGACGCCGGGCGGCAGGATGTCGCCGACGACCTCCATCAGCTTCAGGATCGACCACGGCGTCGGGGACGCCGGCTTGATGACGGAGCAGTTGCCGGCGGCGAGCGCCGGGGCGAGCTTCCACGCGGCCATCAGCAGCGGGAAGTTG
>DATCQX010001073.1:0-7577 GCA_036569285.1 Streptomyces sp. | reverse complement strand
GCCTGGCCCTGACCGCCTGCGCCAACGCACCGCTTCCCCACAGAGACCCCGCCGCCCCCCAGTTCGGCGTCTTCCGGATGTGAGGCCCCCCTTTGCGGCTGAACCGCCGCCGCTCTCGCGGACCTGGTTGCTCGCCCTCGTGGTTCCTCAATTGATGGTTGCGGTGATCTAGTGGAAGGAGAACCCTTCATGTTTGGGACCGTTCTCGTCGCCAACCGGGGCGAGATCGCCTGCCGGATCTTCCGCACGCTCCGCGCGCTGGGCGTCCGCTCGGTCGCCGTGTACTCGGACGCCGACGCGGACGCGCGGCACGTCCGCGAGGCCGACACGGCCGTCCGGATCGGTCCGGCGCCCGCGGCGGAGAGCTACCTGTCGGCCGAACGCATCCTGGAGGCCGCCGCCCGCACCGGTGCCCAGGCGATCCACCCCGGGTACGGCTTCCTCGCGGAGAACGCCTCCTTCGCGCGCGCGTGCGCCGAGGCGGGGCTCGTCTTCATCGGGCCCCCCGCGGACGCCATCGCGCTGATGGGCGACAAGATCCGCGCCAAGGAGACCGTCGAGGCGGCCGGCGTGCCCGTCGTCCCCGGCGGCCGTGACCCCGAACTCGCCGAGGCCGCCCGCGCGTTGGGCTCCCCCGTGCTGCTCAAGCCCAGCGCGGGCGGCGGCGGCAAGGGCATGCGCCTGGTCCGCGACATGGCCGCGCTGGACGACGAGATCGCCGCCGCCCGCCGCGAGGCCCGCGCCTCCTTCGGGGACGACACGCTCCTGGTCGAGCGCTGGATCGACCGCCCCCGGCACATCGAGATCCAGGTCCTGGCCGACGGCCACGGCAACGTCGTCCACCTCGGGGAGCGCGAGTGCTCGCTCCAGCGGCGGCACCAAAAGGTGATCGAGGAGGCCCCCTCGGTCTTCCTCGACGCCTCCGCGCGCGCGGCGATGGGCGAGGCGGCGGTGCAGGCGGCGCGCTCGTGCGGGTACGTGGGCGCGGGGACCGTCGAGTTCATCGTCCCCGGCGCCGACGCCTCGCAGTACTGCTTCATGGAGATGAACACCCGCCTCCAGGTGGAGCACCCGGTCACCGAACTCGTCACCGGCGTCGACCTCGTGGAGTGGCAGCTGCGGGTCGCCGCCGGGGAGCGACTGCCCTTCGGCCAGGCGGACATCACGCTCACCGGGCACGCGGTGGAGGCCCGGATCTGCGCCGAGGACCCCGCGCGCGGGTTCCTGCCCTCCGGGGGGACGGTCCTGAAGCTGCGCGAGCCCCACGGCGACGGCGTCCGCACCGACTCCGGGCTCAGCGAGGGCACCGAAGTGGGCAGCCTGTACGACCCGATGCTCGCGAAGGTCATCGCGTACGGGCCCGACCGCGCGACGGCGCTGCGCAGGCTCCGGGGAGCCCTCGCGGAGACGGTCACGCTCGGGGTGCGGACCAACGCCGGGTTCCTGCGCGGGCTGCTGGCCCATCCGGCGGTCGTGGCGGGCGAGCTGGACACGGGGCTCGTGGAGCGGGTCGTGGAGGAGTTGGTCTCCGACGCGGTGCCGGAGGAGGTGTACGAGGCGGCGGCGGCCGTCCGGCTGGAGGCGCTGCGGCCCGCCGCGGACGGCTGGGTCGACCCGTTCTCCGTGCCGAGCGGCTGGCGGCTGGGCGGCGAGCCGAAGCCGGCCGCGTTCCACCTCCAGGTGCGCGAACCCCGGGAGTACACCCCGCGCGGGACCCACACCGTCACCCCCGACCGGGTCGCCGTCACCCTCGACGGCGTCCGCCACACCTTCCACCGCGCGGACGACTGGCTCGGCCGCGACGGCGACACCTGGCACGTCCGCGACCACGACCCGGTCGCCGCCTCCCTCACCGCCACCGCGCACGCGGGCGCCGACGCCCTCACCGCCCCCATGCCCGGCACGGTCACGGTCGTCAAGGTGGCCGTCGGCGACGACGTCACCGCCGGGCAGAGCCTGTTGGTGGTGGAGGCGATGAAGATGGAGCACGTCGTCGCGGCCCCGCACGCGGGCACGGTCACCGAGCTGGACGTGAAGCCGGGCACGACGGTCGCCATGGACCAGGTCCTGGCCGTCGTGACACCCGAACCCCGTGAGGAGGCCGCTGATGCCTGAACTCCCCATGACGGTGAAGGCAGATGGGCTCCCCACCCGCGTCCGCATCCACGAAGTCGGCGCCAGGGACGGCCTCCAGAACGAGAAGACGACCGTCCCCACGGAGATCAAGGCGGAGTTCATCCGCCGTCTGGCCGGCGCGGGCCTGACCACGATCGAGGCGACGAGCTTCGTCCACCCGAAGTGGGTCCCTCAACTGGCCGACGCGGAGGCCCTGTTCCCGCAGATCAGCCAACTCCCGGTGGAGCTGCCGGTGTTGGTCCCCAACGATCGCGGCCTGGACCGGGCCCTGGCCCTCGGCGCGACGAGGATCGCCGTCTTCGCCAGCGCCACGGAGTCCTTCGCCAAGGCCAACCTGAACCGCACGGTCGACGAGTCCCTGACGATGTTCGCCCCGGTCGTCACCCGCGCCAAGGCCCAAGGTGCCCATGTACGCGGCTACTTGTCGATGTGCTTCGGCGATCCCTGGGAGGGCCCGGTCCCGATCCCGCAGGTCGTCAAGGTCACGAAGGCCCTGTACGAGATGGGCTGCGACGAACTGAGTCTCGGTGACACGATCGGTGTGGCGACGGCGGGCCACGTGAAAGCCCTGCTCGCCGCCCTCAACACCGCAGGCGTCCCCACCCCCGCCCTCGCCGTCCACTTCCACGACACCTACGGCCAGGCCCTCGCCAACACCCTGGCCGCGCTCCAGCACGGCGTGACGACTGTCGACGCCTCCGCGGGCGGCCTCGGCGGCTGCCCGTTCGCCAAGTCGGCCACCGGCAACCTCGCCACCGAAGACCTCGTGTGGATGCTCCAGGGCCTCGGCATCGAAACCGGCACCGACCTCGGTCAACTCGTCGCCACGAGCGAGTGGTTGGCCGGTCACCTGGGCCGCCCGAGCCCCTCCAGAACCGTCCGCGCCCTCTCCCACAAGGAACAGTGATGGACTACCGCCTCTCCCCCGAGCTGGAAGAACTCCGCCGTACGGTCGAGGAGTTCGCGCACGACGTCGTGGCCCCCAAGATCGGCGACTTCTACGAACGCCACGAGTTCCCCTACGAGATCGTCCGCGAGATGGGCCGCATGGGCCTGTTCGGCCTGCCGTTCCCGGAGGAGTACGGCGGGATGGGCGGCGACTACCTGGCGCTCGGCGTCGCGCTGGAGGAACTGGCGCGCGTGGACTCCTCGGTGGCGATCACCCTGGAGGCGGGCGTCTCGCTCGGCGCGATGCCGATCCACCTGTTCGGCACAGAGGAGCAGAAGCGGGAGTGGCTGCCGCGCCTGTGCGCGGGCGAGGTCCTCGGCGCCTTCGGCCTGACCGAGCCGGACGGCGGCAGCGACGCGGGCGCGACACGGACGACGGCCCGGCTCGACCCGGAGACGAACGAATGGGTGATCAACGGCACGAAGTGCTTCATCACCAACTCGGGCACGGACATCACGGGTCTGGTGACGGTGACGGCGGTCACCGGCCGCAAGCCGGACGGCAAGCCGCTGATCTCGTCGATCATCGTCCCGTCCGGGACCCCGGGGTTCACGGTCGCGGCCCCGTACTCGAAGGTCGGCTGGAACGCCTCGGACACCCACGAGCTGTCCTTCGCGGACGTGCGTGTGCCGGCCGCGAACCTGCTCGGTGAACTCGGCCGGGGTTACGCGCAGTTCCTGCGCATCCTGGACGAGGGGCGGATCGCGATCGCCGCGCTGGGGACGGGTCTCGCGCAGGGCTGCGTGGACGAGTCGGTGAAGTACGCGAAGGAGCGCGAGGCGTTCGGGCGGCCGATCGGCGCCAACCAGGCCATCCAGTTCAAGATCGCCGACATGGAGCTGAAGGCCCACACCGCGCGCCTGGCGTGGCGGGACGCGGCGGCCCGGCTGGTCGCGGGCGAACCTTTCAAGAAGGAGGCCGCGCTCGCCAAGTTGCACTCCTCGACGGTCGCCGTGGACAACGCGCGCGACGCGACGCAGATCCATGGCGGCTACGGCTTCATGAACGAGTACCCGGTGGCCCGCATGTGGCGCGACGCGAAGATCCTGGAGATCGGGGAGGGCACGAGCGAGGTGCAACGGATGTTGATTGCAAGGGAGTTGGGGCTCGCCAGCTGACATCGCGCGACCCACAGGGCATCCACAGCTTCCGATCCAAGGGCTCCACCCCTAGGAAGATCTATTGAGGTTAGGCTAACCTTACTTTCGATCTGTCCGGCGGGTGATCCCGCACGTTCGAAAGCAGCCACCCTCATGCCCAACGCCAGAGCCACCCGCCTGACCCGCCGCGGCATCCTCACCGCCGGCGGCGCCCTCGGCCTCGGAGCCGTCCTCGCCGCCTGCGGGGACGGCGACGCGAAGAGCGGTGGCTCCGGCGCGTCCACGAACGCCGCCAAGTCCGGCCCCTGGACGTTCAAGGACGACCGTGGCACCACCGTGAAGCTCGACAAGACCCCCTCGACGATCGTCGCCTTCGTCGGCGTCGCCGCCGCGCTCCACGACTACGGCGTCGGGGTGAAGGGCGTCTTCGGCCCGACCAGGACGGCCGACGGCAAGGCCGACGTCCAGGCGGGCGACATGGACGTCACGAAGGTCGAGGTCCTCGGCAACGTCTGGGACGAGTTCAACGTCGAGAAGTACGCCGCCCTCGCGCCGGACGTCCTGATCTCCACGATGTTCGACGCGGCCGGCACCCTCTGGTACGTCCCCGAGGCGTCCAAGGACAAGATCGCCAAGTTGGCGCCCAGCGTGGGCATTTCGGTGTTCGACCGGCAGCTCACCGCGCCGCTGGAGCGCATGTGGGAGCTGGCCGGGTCGCTCGGCGCGGACCTGACGGCCGCGAAGGCCACCGCCGCGAAGAAGCGGTTCGAGGACGCCGCGACCCGGCTGCGCGCCGCCGCGAAGGCCAAGCCCGGCATCAAGGTCCTCGTCGGTTCCGCGAGCGCCGAACTGTTCTACGTCTCCGGGAGCGACCTCTCCGTCGACCTGGAGTACTTCAAGGCCCTCGGCGTGAACTTCGTCGAGCCGCCCGCGTCCGCCCTCAAGGCGAGCGGCGGCTGGTACGAGTCGCTGAGCTGGGAGAACGTCGACAAGTACCCGGCGGATCTGATCCTGATGGACGACCGTACGTCCGCGATCCAGCCCGCCGCGATCACCAAGGAGACCTGGAAGAAGCTGCCCGCCGTCAAGGCCGGCCAGGTCATCCCGCGCTCGACGGAGCCGATCCTGTCGTACGACAAGTGCGCCCCGCTCCTGGAGAACCTCGCGGCGGCGATCGAGAAGGCCAAGAAGGTCTCGTAACCGCCTGCACGCATTCCCCCGCCGCCGTCCCCTTCCCCCGGAGGACCCCCGCATGCGCTCGCACCTGCTCACCGCCACGACAGCGGAGCGGTACCGCCGCTCCGTGACCGACGGAGTGGCACGGGTGGCCGCCAAACTCGCCGCCACCGAAAGGCCGTTCACCGGCGTCACGGTCGACGCCCTCGCCCCCCTCATCGAGCGGATCGACCTCGACGAGCCGCTGCGCGACACCTCGGCGGTCCTCGACGAACTGGAGGACGTCTACCTCCGGGACGCGGTCTACTTCCACCACCCCCGCTACCTCGCCCACCTCAACTGCCCTGTCGTCATACCGGCGTTGCTCGGCGAGGCCGTCCTGAGCGCGGTCAACTCCTCGCTGGACACCTGGGACCAGTCGGCGGGCGGCACGCTGATCGAGCGGAAACTGATCGACTGGACGACCGCCCGCATCGGCCTCGGCCCGGCGGCCGACGGCGTCTTCACCTCCGGCGGCACCCAGTCCAACCTCCAGGCCCTGCTGCTGGCCCGCGAGGAGGCGAAGGCCGAGGACCCCGGGAAACTGCGCGTCTTCGCCTCCGAGGCCAGCCACTTCAGCGTGCAGAAGTCCGCCAAACTCCTGGGCCTGGCCGCCGACGCGGTCGTCCCGATCCCCGTCGACCGCGACAAGCGGATGCGGACGGTCGCCCTGGCACGGGAGTTGGAGCGCTGCGAGGCCGCCGGGCTCGCCCCGATGGCGGTCGTCGCCACCGCCGGCACCACCGACTTCGGCTCCATCGACCCGCTCCCCGAGATCGCCGAACTCTGCGCCCAGTACGGGACTTGGCTGCACGTCGACGCGGCGTACGGCTGCGGCCTGCTCGCCAGCCGGAAGTACCGGCACCGCATCGACGGCATCGAGCGCGCCGACTCCGTCACCGTCGACTACCACAAGTCCTTCTTCCAGCCCGTGAGTTCGTCGGCGGTGCTGGTGCGCGACGCGACGACACTGCGGCACGCGACCTACCACGCCGAGTACCTGAACCCGCGCCGGACGGTGCAGGAGCGCATCCCGAACCAGGTCGACAAGTCCCTCCAGACGACCCGCCGTTTCGACGCGCTCAAGCTGTGGATGACGCTGCGCACGATGGGTTCGGACGGCATCGGCGAACTCTTCGACGAGGTCTGCGACTTGGCGGCGCAGGGCTGGCAACTGCTGGCCGCCGACCCGAGGTTCGACGTCGTCGTCGAACCGTCGCTGTCCACGCTGGTCTTCCGCTACATCCCGGCCGCCGTCACCGACCCCGCGGAGATCGACCGCGCCAACCTGTACGCCCGAAGGGCCCTGTTCGCGTCCGGCGCCGCGGTCGTCGCGGGCACGAAGGTCGGCCACCGCCACTACCTGAAGTTCACCCTGCTCAACCCCGAGACGACGACGGACGACATCACCGCCGTCCTCGACCTGATCGCCGGCCATGCCGAGCAGTACCTGGGAGAGTCCCTTGACCGCGCGTCCTGACGTCGAGAAGATCCACGACTTCGCCGGCATCGGCCTCGGCCCCTTCAACCTCGGCCTCGCCTGCCTGACCGAGCCGATCGCCGAACTCGACGGAATCTTCCTGGAGTCGAAGCCGGACTTCGAGTGGCACGCGGGCATGTTCCTCGACGGCGCCCACCTCCAGACGCCGTTCATGTCGGACCTGGTCACCCTCGCGGACCCGACCTCGCCGTACTCCTTCCTCAACTACCTGAAGGAGAAAGGCCGGTTGTACCCGTTCTACATCCGCGAGAACTTCTATCCGCTGCGGGTGGAGTACGACGACTACTGCCGCTGGGCCGCGAACCGGCTGAGCAGCGTGCGGTTCTCGACGACGGTCGAAGAGGTCACGTACGACGGCGAGTCGTACGCCGTCCGCACCACCGCAGGTGACACCTACCGCGCCCGCAAGCTGGTCCTCGGCACCGGGACCCAGCCGCACCACCCGGCGGCCGTTCAGGGGCTCGGCGGGGACTTCATCCACAACTCCCGCTATGTGCAGAGCCGTTCGGAGCTGGTGAAGAAGGAGTCGATCACGCTGGTCGGCTCGGGGCAGTCGGCCGCCGAGATCTACCTCGACCTGCTGAGCGAGATCGACGTCCACGGCTACCGGCTGAACTGGGTGACGCGCTCGCCGCGCTTCTTCCCGCTCGAATACACCAAGCTGACACTGGAGATG
>DATCQX010001072.1:0-3905 GCA_036569285.1 Streptomyces sp. | reverse complement strand
CTTCTCCGACGACATCGGCGAATGGACCGTCCCTACACGGCCTGCACCGGCAGCACATCCGGCGACAACGCAGCGGCTTTCGCCGACGCCGCCGTCATCCTCCGCCGATGATGCCGCCGGCACAGCACCTCGTACCCGATGGTGTCCGCCTGGTTGACGTCGCCGACGACGACCTGCGCGCCCTCGACGACCATGACACCCCCGACGGTGCGGGCGTTGTGGGTGGCGCGGGCGCCGCACCAGCAGAGGGCCTCGACCTGGAGCACCTCGACGCGGTCGGCGAGTTCGACGAGCCGCTGGGAGCCGGGGAAGAGCTTGGAGCGGAAGTCGGTGGTGATGCCGAACGCGTAGACGTCGAGCCCGAGATCGTCGACCACGCGCGCGAGCTGGTCGATCTGCTCCTCCGCGAGGAACTGCGCCTCGTCGGCGATGACGTAGTCCGCGCGGCCCCCGTGGGAGAGGTGGTCGACGAGGTAGGCGTACAGATCCTGCCCGTCCTGGATCTCCACCGCGTCGGTGACGAGACCGAGCCGGGAGGAGAGCTTGCCCCGGCCCGCGCGGTCGTCGCGACTGAAAATCATCCCTTTGAGCCCGCGTGCTGATCGGTTGTGCTCGATCTGGAGCGCCAGGGTCGACTTCCCGCAGTCCATGGTTCCGGAGAAGAACACCAACTCGGGCATGACGGGGTGCGCACCTTTCGGCGAGAGGGTCCCACAGGGGGCGGAGAAACGGTCGGAATCGGTCAGGAGCGTACTTCGAGCAGGGGGACGAACTGCTCAGCGGGAGTCATCGACCCGTGATTGCCGACCATCGCGGACTCCTTGGGCTCCCGCTCGGAGGCGATGATCAGCACATCGTCCCGCGCGGCGGCGATGACGTCGCCGAGCCGGTCGTGCACCCGCTCGTCGACGTGCGGACCGAACCACCCGGCGGCGATGGCCTCTTCGCGCGAGGCGACCCAGAACTGCTCGCCGAGGACCTCGCGCCAGCAGGTCAGGACGTCGTCCGCGGCACCGGGCACGGCGTACACGTGCCGGGCGCGCCCCTCGCCGCCGAGGAGGGCGACCCCCGCGCGCAGCTCCCAGTCCTCGTCGAAGTCGATGCGGTGCTGTTCGTCGAAGGGGATGTCGACCATGCCGTGGTCGGCGGTGACGTACAGCGCGCTGCGCGGCGGCAGTTGCCCGGCGAGCCGCTGCACGAGCCGGTCGACGTGCATGAGCTGGCCGCGCCAGGTGTCGGAGGCGATGCCGTAGCGGTGCCCGGCGCCGTCGAGTTCGGCGTAGTACGTGTAGACCAGGGCGCGGTCCCCGGCGGCGAGCTGGGCCGCGGCGAGGTCCATGCGCTCCTCGCCGGTCAGCCGTCCGTGGAACGTTCCTCCACTGAGGGCGATCTTGGTCAGCGGGGTGTTCTGGAAGGCGGGCGAGGAGACCTGCGCGGTGTGCACACCGGCGGCGTCGGCGAGCTGGAAGACCGTCGGGTGGGGCTGCCAGATCTCGGGGGCCGTCCAGGGCTGCCAGCGGAGCTGGTTCATCAGCGCGCCGGTCGCGGGGTCGCGGACGGTGTAGCCGGGCAGGCCGTGGGCGCCCGGCGGGAGGCCGGTGCCGACGGAGGCCAGCGACGTCGCGGTGGTGGCCGGGAAGCCGGCGGTGAGGTGCCCGGCGGAGGCCGCGAGGAGGCTGTGCAGGTACGGCGCCTCGTCCGGGTGGGCCTTGATCTGCTCCAGGCCGAGTCCGTCGACGAGGAAGACGCACACGCGGTCGGCGGGGACGAGGGAGGCGATCGTGGCGGTCTGTCCGGGGACGCCGAGTCCGGCGGCCACGGTGGGCAGCAGGTCGGCGAGGGAGCCGGTGCCGTAGCGCGGGACGGGCGCGGAGTCGACGCGGAGGGGTTCGGGGTGGTCCCAGGGGGCGAGCTGGGACATCAGAGGGCCGCGGTCGCCTCGGAGAGCGACTGCGCGAAGGCGAGCGCCTGACGCACCGTCTCCGGGCCGTCGCCCGCCTCGCTGACGCGCAGACTCAGGTCGTCCGCCGTCGAGTTGCCCGTGTAGCCGTGGTCCGCGTCGCAGTTGGGGTCGCCGCAGGCGGCGGGCTCCAGGTCGATGCGGGAGACGGCGCCCCAGCCGATCGTGAGCATCACCTCGCGCGGGAGCGTGCCCGGCGCGTACGACTCCGGGTTCGCGACGACGCGGCTGACGACGACGGAGGAGATCCGGCCGAGCTTCACGGACTCCGTGGAGGTCGTCGCGTACGGCGTCGGCGACGTCGTGTCGGCGGCCTGTTCGTCGGTGTGGCTGACGATGAAGCGGTTGCCGGTGAGCACGAGGACGGTCACGTGCCTGCGGACCTCGTTCTGGTCGAACGTGGTCTCCTGGTGCACCAGGTACGACCGGATCGGCTCGCCGCCCACGGCGGCCTCCACCGCCTCGGCCACGAGGGCCGGGTAGTAGCCGCTGCGCTCGATCGCCGCGCGGAGCCCCTGGGTCGTCGTACTGGTCTTGGCCATGCCCTCCATCCTACGGGGACCCACTGACTGCGAGGCACCCCGCACGGGGCGACGAGGAGGCGTTCAGTAGGCGGGCAGGGTGCGCGGGCCGAGGTCGTCGCGGGCGGGCGGCGGGGCGAGGCGGACGGAGGCGCCGAGGACGCTCACGCCGTGCGGGGCGACGACGACGGGTTCCAGGGTGACGGCGACGACTTCGGGGTGGTCGTCGACCAGGCGGGAGACGCGCAGGAGGAGTTCCTCCAGGGCCGGGGTGTCGACGGGGGTGGAGCCGCGCCAGCCGAACAGCAGGGGTGCCGTGCGGATCGAGCGCACCAGGGAGGTCGCGTCCCGGTCGGTGACCGGCACCAGGCGGTGCGCCATGTCGCCGAGCAGCTGCGAGGCCGCTCCGGCGAGCCCGAAGGACAGCACCGCCCCGGCGGCCGGATCGATCACCGCGCGGACGACGGTGTCGACCCCGCGCGGGGCCATCGCCTGCACGACGGGCCGCAGTTCCAAAGGCGCCCCGAACAGCTCGGTCAGTTCGGCGTACGAGCGCCGCAGCTGCTCCTCGTCCGCGAGGTCGAGGCGGACGCCGCCGAGGTCCGCGCGGTGCCGCAGGTGCGGGGCGGTCGCCTTCAGGGCGACCGGGTATCCGAGGACGCGGGCGGCCTCCACGGCGGCCTCGGGGGTCGGGGCGGGGACGGCCCGGCGGACGCCGATGCCGTAGCTGCCCAGGAGTTCGCAGGTCTCCTCGGTGCCGAGGGTGAGTCCCTGCCCGCGCGCGAGGAGGCCGTCGATCATCCGCGCGGCGCCCTTCTCGTCGATGTCCTCGTACTCGGGCACCCGCCCGGGGTCCGCCGCCTCCCGCCGCCACTGCGCGTACTTCACGGCCTCCGCGAGCGCCCGTACGGCCCGTTCGGCGGCCGGGTAGGCCGGGATGAGGCGGGGGCCCTGCGAGGACGCGAGGGGGGCTTGTGCGGCTTTGCCGGGGGACGGCGGGGCGGGGTGCAGGGTCCAGGCGGCGGCGGAGGCGTTGAGCGGGGGGCTCGCAGGGGTCGGGGAGGGCGTCACGGGGCCGGGTGCCGCGTGGGGCCTTGAGGCCGATTCCGGCGTCCGTATCGGCTGCGGCGCGAACTCGCCGTCCGCACCCGGCGTTTCGCGCAGCCGCGCCGCTGCGACCGCTCCGGATTCCGACGACGGTTCCAGCCGCGCGCTCACCGCGTCCTTCGCACTCGCGCTCAGTCCCGCACCGGCGACCGCCATGGCCCCCACCGCCGAGCTCTCCCCTTGAGGCCCCGTACTCATGGCCGCCGACAACGCCTCCGCCAGCCCCCCGAGCTCCACGTGGACGACGAGCACCGGCTTGGCCGGCACCTCCGCGGCGGCCGAGCGCAGCGCCTCCGCGAGTTCGGCGTCGTCCGTGG
>DATCQX010001071.1:0-3260 GCA_036569285.1 Streptomyces sp. | reverse complement strand
GGGAAAGCCGTGGGGGCGTTGGTGTGTGGGGTGCTGACGACCATGACGTTCGGGTTGACCGGGATTCCCGCGGTGATTCTGGGGCACACGGCTCGGAATGAGATTCGGCGGAACGGTGAGGGGGGCGATGGGTTCGCCATGGCCGGGATCATTCTGGGGTGGTTGTCCATCGCCGGGTGGGCCGCCTTCATGTTGTTGATGATTGCGGTGGCTTCCGGGAGCGGGTGAGGGGGGAGGGTTCGTGGCGGGGTGCGGGTGCGTTGTGGCTTGTCGCGCAGTTCCCCGCGCCCCTAAAGGACTTGGGCGCAGGTTTGTTTTCGGGTGCGGCGCCGTCGTGTGTTTGCGCAGTTCCCCGCGCCCCTAAAAGGCGTTGCGGTTGCCGCCCATTGATGCCGCCCCGTGCCCCTAAAAGCCTTTGGTGTTTACGGAATCCCCAGCTCGAACATCAAGTAGTGCGCGTACCACCCCGACGCCACCGCGAACGGTACGAACAGGGCTGTCAGGGTCGTCCACTTGAGGCGGGACAGTGCTGTTGCCGGGGCCAGTAGGAGGGGGAACACCGGGAGCAGGTAGCGCGGGGTGTTGGCGAACATTTGTTGGGTGCCCAGGACTGTGATGATCGAGGCGAGGGTGTAGGCGGTCAGGACCAGTGGGGGTTTTGTTCGCAGCATCAGGGCGATCAGGAAGGGGAGTGTCAGGACCAGGAGGACGGCGAAGAGGTCGGGGATGGGGAAGGCGAAGAGGTAGTTGGTTTTGCCCACGGCGGTGTTGCGGAGGACGTCGAACGTGTACGCGCCGAAGTCGAAGTAGTGGGCCCAGCCTTCACGCTGAAGGGTGAAATAGGCGGTGAGGTCGCCCATGCTGAGGCCGACCCAGGTGATGTAGGTCAGAAGGCCGATGGGCGCCGCGATCATCGCGTACACGGGGCCGGCGATGCCGTGTTCGCGGCGGGAGTCCTTGCGGGCCAGCACCACCAGCGCGGCCAGGCCTACCGCGCCGATCAGCGCGGCGGACGTGGGGCGGTTGAGGCCGGCGAGGAAGGCGAGGAGGCCCGCGGCGACCCAGTGGCGTTTCAGGACGCACCAGCAGGTCCAGGCGGCGAGGGCGATGAAGAGGGACTCGGAGTAGACGGCCCACTGGACGCCGGCGCCGGGGACGACGGCCCACAGGCCCGCGGCGATGGTGCCGGCCCGGGGGCCCGCCAGGAAAGAGATCACCGCGTAGATGCCCGCCGCCGCGACGAAGGACGCGGTGACGGAGACGAGGATCGCGGAGCCGTACAGGCCGAGGCCGGTCACCTCGGAGACGCCTCGGATCAGGCCGGGGTAGAGGGGGAAGTAGGCGACGGAGTCCTGCTGGACGGTGAAGACGCCGCCCGGCGCGAGATGCTGGAGCGGCTTCGGGTCGTACCCCTTTTCGGCGACCTGGAGGTACCACCAGCCGTCCCAGGTCGCGAGGACGTCCCACCAGTGGGCGCCGCCGCCGAACCGGGGATCCTTGGTGCGGTAGTCGCCGGCCCACTCCAGGAGGTAGGCGAAGACCCCGAGGCCGACGAGTTTGCAGGCGCCGTACAGGGCGAGCGCCGGGAGGTACGGTCGTACCCCGTCGGGCACTGTGAAGCGGCGCGGTGGCTTCGGCGCCGTCACCACGGGATCGGTCGCGGTGGTACTCATTCGGCGGGTTCCCCCTCGACGACAAAGCCAGGCATAAGATCGCATCAGAGTCGCACATCCGCTCCACAGGTTTCGGGAGAAGCCCGTGGACAACTCGGGAGAGGCTCGTGGACAACCAGGACGATGGCATACCGGCGGCCGCGGTCGCCCTGTCGGTCGTCATTCCCATGTTCAACGAGGAGGAGGCGCTGCCCGCCCTGGTGAGCCGGCTGCGCCCCGTCCTCGACGGGCTGGGGGAGCCGTACGAGGTCGTGGCGGTGGACGACGGCAGCACGGACCGCACGGCCGTTCTCCTGGACGCCTTCCGGCTCGGCTGGCCCGAGCTGAGGATCATCGGCCTGCGCCGCAACTCCGGTCACCAGGCCGCGCTGACCGCCGGTCTCGACCGGGCGGGCGGCACGTTCGTCGCGAGTATCGACGCCGACCTCCAGGACCCGCCCGAGAAGATCCCCGAGATGCTGGAGCTGGCCCGCGGGGAGGGCCTCGACATCGTGTACGGGATCAGGGCGGACCGGGCGAGCGACACCGGGTTCAAACGGTGGACGGCGTCCCTCTACTACCGTCTCGTACGGCGTCTGGCGGGCCCGTCCGTGCCCGCGCAGGCCGGTGACTTCCGGCTCCTCAGCCGGGCCGCCGTCGACGCTCTGAAGGCCCTTCCCGACCAGCAGCGGGTGTACCGGCTCCTGGTGCCCTGGCTGGGTTTCCCGAGCGGCGAGGTGCGGTACGAGAGGGCGCCCCGGACGGCGGGCAGCAGCAAGTACCCGCTGGGCCGGATGGTCCGGCTGGCCCTGGACAGCGTGACCGGGTTCTCGGCGGCCCCGCTCAGGATCGCGACCTGGCTCGGCGGGTTCGCCTTCCTCGTCTGTCTCGGGCTCATCGGGTACACGCTGTGGGCGCACGCCTACGAGGAGACCGTCCCGGGGTGGACGTCGCTGTTCATCGGGGTGCTGTTCATCGGGGCCGTCCAGCTGATCTGTGTAGGACTGCTCGGCGAATACGTGGGCAGGATCTACACCGCCGTGCAGAACCGGCCCACTTATTTCGTTGCGCGGGACACCTCGCGCGAGCAGGCACAGATCGCGGATCGCCGCCACTGATGCCTTCGGCGTGTCGCGGCGTGGGGCTTTTATTTTGACCGGAGTCACCCCACTGGGTACGCTCAGACCTTGTGCCTGGGGTGTGCCCTGGCTCCTGTGCGTGTCCTCAACCGCACGTGAGCCGCGTACGGCCACCGCGATCCGAGCCCTTTTCCGTTCAGCGGCAAGGGGCTGCCGGGTCCGACACACCCGACCGCGTGGGTCGGCGAATGTTCCAGGTTAGCTTCACCATCGGCACACAGAAACCGGAGAAGTAGTGCCTACGATCCAGCAGCTGGTCCGCAAGGGCCGGCAGGACAAGGTCGAGAAGAACAAGACGCCCGCACTGGAGGGTTCTCCCCAGCGCCGTGGCGTCTGCACGCGTGTGTTCACGACCACCCCGAAGAAGCCGAACTCGGCCCTGCGTAAGGTCGCGCGTGTGCGTCTGACCAGCGGGATCGAGGTCACCGCTTACATTCCGGGTGAGGGACACAACCTGCAGGAGCACTCC
>DATCQX010001070.1:0-4493 GCA_036569285.1 Streptomyces sp. | reverse complement strand
GATCCGGTGAGCCGGCGGGGTTCGGGGGTGCACGCAGTGCGGATTCCCGGCTGGCCGAAACGGCAATCAACGGTGGGGCCGGGGGAGTGACACCGCCGCGCCGGAGAAGACCGCCCCGGGGACCGGAACGGGGGCCGTGTGTCCGGTGAGCCTCGGCTCGGCCACGCGGGATCGGAAGGGCCATGTGTTCGGTGCGCCTGGGATGACACGGGGGTCGGCTCGGCCAGGTCGGTACCGGGAGGGCCGCGTATCCGGTCCGCCTCGGAACCCATGGGGGGCGGCTCGGCGAGGTCGGGACCGGAAGGGCCGCGTGTCCCGTCCGCCCCGGACCAGTCGGCGATCGGCTCGGCCACGCGGGACCGAAGGGCGGCGTGCCCGTGAGCCTCGGATCAGACGGGCGGTCGGATCGGCCGCGCCGGGACCGGAAGGGCCGTGTGTTCGGTGCGCCTCGGATCACACCGCGGCGGGCTCTGCCTCCTCGGCGTTCTCGCGCTCCGCCTTCTCGCGGCGGTCGCGGAGCTCGCGTCGGACCAGGATCACCCAGCCGATCGGCACGCCGACCGAGAACAGCCACCACTGGATCGCGTACGCGTAGTTCAGCGCGGCGTCCTCACTGCCGGGGTTGCCGCCGATCAGCTCGGGGGTGTCGCCCTTCGGCTCCGGCGAGATCTGCGCGATGTAGCCGCCGAGGACCTGCTTGCCGAGCCGCCGGGCCTCCTGCTCGCTGTTGATCAGCATGACCTGCCGGTCCGGGAGCCCCTTGAGGTTCTTGATGCCGCTCGCCGCGGTCGTCTCGTCGGGCATCAGCCGCCCGGTGACGGTGATCTCCCCGGCGGGGGGCGCGGGGATCTTCGGGAACGCGGTCTGGCTCGGCCCGTTGGACGGGATCCAGCCCCGGTTGACCAGGAGCACCTTGCCGTCGTCGAGGACGAAGGGGGTCAGGACGTGGTAGCCGACCTCGTCGTCGGAGTTGGTGCGGCGCCGGACGACCTCCTCGGCGGCGGTGTCGAAGCGCCCCTTGGCCGTGACCTTGCGGTACCGGTCGTGCGTGGTGACCGTGTGCCCCGGGGAGGTCATCTCCTCCACCGGCACCGGCTCGGCGTTCAGCGCCTGGGTCACCAGGTTGTTGCGGGCGGTGCGCTCCTCGTAGCGGTGCATCTGCCAGATGCCCAGCCGGATCATCGTGGGGATGAGGAGCAGGGCGACCAGCGTGAGGATCACCCACTGCCGGGACAACAGGAAGCGGTACACCCCACGACGGTACCTCCCGGGTCGTGGGGTGCCATGGGCAGGGGGTGCCCTCCTGTCGGGCAGGGGTGGGTCAGACCCGGTCCACGATGCCGGCCTTCCCTTCCGCGCGGGCGCAGTGCGCACCGCAGAACCAGTGGCCCTCGACCTCCACACCCTGCCCGATGATCTGCACACGACAGTGCTCGCAGATCGGTGCCATCCGGTGGATCGCGCAGGAGAAGCAGTCGAAGACATGCACCGCGCCCTGGGCGTGCACCTCGAAGGTCATTCCGTAGTTGTTGCCACAAACTTCGCAAGTCGCCATGCGCCACAGGGTGAGCGGTGACCGCCGCGGGGGCGAGCCGACGCCGGGCGAGTCGTACGACAATCACCCGTCCGTCGGCAGCACCGCCCCCGCCGACGCCGGTCACCCTGTGGCGTACGACCGTCCTCTGGCGCCGGCACCTGTTCCGCTTGGCCCCCTGACGTCACCGGCGGCTTGTTCCCCGCGGCCGCCCCCTGCTGTTCCGCACGGCCGCCCCCTGCGCCGGTGATCCGTGCCGTCCGGTCACCCCTCCGACGCCGGTTCCACGTCCCGGAGGAGTTGTCCGAAGGCCGCCTCGTCGACCACGGGGGTGCCGAACTGCCGGGCCTTGACCACCTTGGACGTGCCCGAGTCCGGATCGTTGGTGACGAGGAGGCTGGTCAGCCGGGAGATGCTGGTGGCGACATGCAGTCCGGCCTCGATCGCCCGGTCCTCCAGGAGGTCCCGCTCGGTCGAGGTGTCCCCGGAGAACGCGATCCGCATGCCCTGCTTGAGCGGTCTGCCGTCCACGTACCGCCCCGGGTTGGGGTAGGGGCACGCGGGCCGCTTGCGCGCCGGCCGCCAACTGGTCGGCCGGTAGCTGCCGTAGCCCGACGGCTGCCGGGGCACGGCCCGGTCCGTCCACTCGGTCAGCGGCCGGCACTCGTGCAGCGGCAGCCGCACACTGCGCGCGGCCGCGGCCCGCAGACTCGGCCGGAACGCCTCCGCGAGCACCCGCGCGTCGTCCAGCGCGTGGTGCGCGCGCTGCTGCACGACACCGAAGTGCGCGGCCAGCGTCTCCAGCTTGTGGTTGGGCAGCGGCAGCGCCAGCTCCTTGCTCAGCGCGATCGTGCACAGCCGCTGCCGCACCGGCGCCTGGCGCTCCGCGCGCGCGTACTCCCGGGCGATCATCTGCCAGTCGAACACCGCGTTGTGCGCGACCAGCACCCGCCCGTCGAGCCGCCGCGAGAACTCCTCCGCGACCTCCGTGAACAGCGGCGCCCCTTCGAGGACGTCACTCGTCAGACCGTGGATCCACACCGGGCCCGGATCACGCTCCGGGTTGACCAGCGTGTACCAGTGGTCCTCGACCTCCCCGCGCGCGTCCAGCCGGTAGACCGCCGCGGACACTATCCGGTCGTCCCGGGCGAGCCCGGTGGTCTCCACGTCGACCACCGCATACCCCTGCGGGTACGCGTCGGGCCAACCGGTGGGCGACGAGGCGGTGAGCGTACGGTCATCGAGCATGGTTCACGAGGATACGGGCCCGCACCGACAACCCCGCCCCCTCACCCCAGAGCGGCCACCAGATCCCCCGCCGCGAGCGGCGTCAGACCCGCCCCGTCGACCGGCCCCGGCAGCAGCCGGTACACCTCGCCGCTCGCCCCCTCCGGCGCCACCCCGCCGTGCACCAGACCGAGCAACACCCGCTTCTTCGCGGCCAGTCGGGACGCCGCCGCGTCCGCGTCCAGGGCCGGCTCCTGACGGTCCGGCGCGTCCAGCGCGCGCACCCGCGCGGCGAACACCACCTCCGGCTCCCCGTCACGGCGCCGGTAGTGCCACAGCTCGTCCAGCGCCCCCGGCACCGGCGCACGCCGGATCACCGTCACCTCCGGCGCCCGCGCACACGCGTGCCACACCGTCAGGTCCCACAGCGTCGACCGGCCCGACGCGAAGTACCGGTGCAGATCCCGCCCCGCCCGCCCCAGGGCCCGCGAGTGCCGCCCGACGCTGTGGAACCCCTCGGAGCCCGACAGGTGCAGATCCACCCACAGGAACGTCCGCTCCCGCAGGTCCACCAGCATCGGCACATGGATGCGGGAGCCCCCGACGAGGTCGTACCGCTGACGTACCGTCCGAGGGTCGTACGACGCGTCGCGCGCCGCCTCTGCCGCCGACGGCAGCGTCATGAACCCGGCGAACGCGTCCAGGAGCCGCTCGAAGGGGATGTCGTTGAAGCTGAACACCACCGGCAGCGCGTACCGCACGCCGTGCGCCCCCAGCGCGGCCACGTCCAGGTCGACGTACTCCGTCGCCCCGTCCGGCGCCGGAGCCGACGTCAGGTCCCCGGAGTGCACCGCCCAGCGCTCGCCGTGGACGAGGCGCGTGTAGTCGCACAGACCCGCGTACTCCCAGTTCTCGTCGAACAGGGCCACCGACAGATCGAGGTCCACGCGCGTACGCGCGGGCTGCATCCAGTGCAGGAACAGCCGCAGCACCTCACCGCGCGGCAGCGGCTGCGTGCTCCCGCGCGGCACCGACACCAGCGCCTTGACGTCCGCCCGCTCCGTGGCCGGCACGGCGAGCCCGGCCAGCGCCGAGTCCACCACCGCCAGCTCCACGCGCGGGGCCGACGCGAGCCGCCGCACCGCCTCCGCCTCCAGCAGCGCGCACACCGCCTCGGTCACCGCGAGGGCCAGCGGCGGGCGGGTGTCGTCGACGGCCCACGCGCGCGTGACGCTCCCGCGCGGGAAGAACACCCGCCGCTCCGCCGGGAGATGCCGCACGCGCAGCCGCCCCAGAGCCGCCAGCAGCGGCGCCGGACCCGCCTGGGGAAGCGCGCGGCGCAGGACGTCCGCGAAGTCCTCCGGGAGGGTCTCCAGCGCGCTCAGGCGCAGGACGTGGTCCAGACGCCGCAGCAGCTCACCCGGGCGCTCCGCGAGCAGCTCCAGGGCCGCGCGGACGTCCCGCTCGGCCAACGCGCCCTCCACGCGCGCGTGCCACGTCGCCGGGCGCACGCGCGTGCCGACGATCCGGACCGTCTCCGGGTGCGCCGCCGCTGTCCGCAGGATCCCCTCGCCGAGTTCCCCCGTCGTCGGCGTGCCCCGCAGCACCGCGAACGCCAGCGTCGCCCTCGGGTGCCGGGCGTGGTGCTCGAAGGGGTGCAGGGTCTCCGCCGCGCGCTTCCAGGCGGTGGGGTGCCGCAGGACGTCCTCGACCAGGTGGGGGAAGCGTTCCA
>DATCQX010001069.1:0-3696 GCA_036569285.1 Streptomyces sp. | reverse complement strand
GTGTGGGGGTGACGACTGTGGGGGCCGTGGGGTCCGGTGCGGAAGGCATGGGCGTCATCGTCGCAAGAGGTCCGGGGGGCGCACATCGGTTTTCGGGAGTGAGCAGGGGCTCGTCAGGGGTGGTGAGGCAGTGGAGGGTTCCCTCCGTTTCCCAAGAAATGGTCAAGGATCGGCAGGGCACGTGAAATGCCGGAATAGTTGCCTGTGCATACGTCGTTCCGGATGCACGTATCCCGCTTCCGGGTGCACAGACCCCCTTCTCGCTCTACCCGGCCCTTCCGTGGCCTTGGAGGCCCCAGCCCATGTCGCCTAAACCGACCGATCGGACCACCCGCGAGGCGAGCGGTGCCCTCGTGCCGGTTCTCGCCTTCGCGGGCATCGTGGTCGCGGTCATGCAGACCCTGCTCGTCCCCGTGATCAAGGACCTGCCCCAGTTGCTGAGCACCGAGCCCAGCAACGCGACCTGGGTGCTCACCTCCACACTCCTCTCCGGCGCCGTCGCCACCCCGATCATGGGCCGCCTCGGCGACCTCTCCGGCAAGCGGCGGATGCTCATCGTCAGCCTCGCCGTCATGGTCGTCGGTTCGCTGATCAGCGCCGTCACCAGCGACCTGCTGACGATGATCGTCGGCCGCACCCTCCAGGGCTTCGCCATGGGCGCGATCCCGCTCGGCATCGGCCTCATGCGCGACATGCTGCCCCGCGAGAAGCTCGGCTCCGCCATGGCGCTGATGAGCTCCTCCATAGGCGTCGGCGGTGGCCTCGCGCTGCCCGCCGCCGCGCTCGTCGCCCAGCACGCCGACTGGCACGCCCTCTTCTACGGCTCCGCCGGGCTCGGTGTCCTCTCCATCGCGCTGACCCTGATCGTCGTCCCCGAGTCCCCGATGCGGGCCGAGGGGTCCTTCGACCTGCCGGGTGCGCTCGGGCTGTCCACCGGGCTCGTCCTGCTGCTCTTGCCGATCACCAAGGGGAGCGACTGGGGCTGGTCCTCGGGGACGACCCTCGGGCTGTTCGCCGCGTCCGTCGTCGTCCTCGTGCTGTGGGGTCTGTACGAGCTGCGCGTCGATGCGCCCCTCGTCGACCTCCGGACGACCGCCCGGCGCGAGGTCCTGCTCACCAACCTCGCCTCCATCATGGTCGGCGTCAGCTTCTACGTCGTCTCGCTGGTCCTTCCCCAGCTGCTCCAGCTGCCCACCGCCACCGGGTACGGGCTCGGGCAGTCCATGGTCGTCGCCGGTCTGCTCGTCGCTCCGCTGGGGCTGACGATGATGCTCATCGCGCCGGTGTACGCGCGGCTGTCCGCGAAGTACGGGCCCAAGGTCACCCTCATCCTCGGCATGCTGATCATCGCGATCGGGTACGGGGCCGGGCTCGGGCTGATGAGCGCGGCCTGGCAGAGCCTGGTCATCGCCGTCGTCCTCGGTGCGGGGATCGGGCTCGCGTACTCCTCGCTGCCCGCGTTGATCGTCGGCGCGGTGCCGGCGTCCGAGACGGGGGCCGCGAACGGGCTCAACACGCTCATGCGGTCCATCGGGACGTCCGTGTCCAGCGCCGTGATCGGGATGGTGCTGGCGAACACCGCCAACCATGTGGGCGGGGTCGCGATTCCGACGATGCATGGGTTCCGGGTGTCCTTCCTGATCGCCACCGCCGCTGTTGCCGTGGGGCTGCTGCTGGCGTTGTTCCTGCCGGGGCGGAGTGCTTCGCAGGGGGCGCAGCACACGCAGCTGCGGGCCAGTAGTGAGGAAGAGGACGGGGTTGCGCGGGCCGGGGCTGCCGCTTCTGGGGAGGCTTCTGAAGAGGGGGCTGTTTCCTCCGTTCGGTGAGGGGGTGGGTGGGGGGCTGTGTTGCCGGCTGCGGGTTTGGTGTGGCTGGTCGCGCCCACGCGGCGGAGCCGCATGTCAGCACAGCCCCGCGCCCCTTTGGGGGCGCTGATGCTTGGCTGCGTGTCAGGTGGTGGTGAGGCGGGCGATCAGTAGTTCCACCCGCTCCTCCATGTACTCCGGGGGGAGTCGGCCCGCTCGGGTCAAGGTGGCCAGGCCGTGTAGGCAGGCCCAGAAGAGTTCCGTGAAGACTGCGGGGTGGACGTTGTCGCCGCTGACGTCCGTGAGGGTTTCCAGCAGGGCCGCGAAAGCGTCCTTCAGGGGTTCGGGGGTGTTGTCCTGGGCGAAGGGGAGGCCGCCGTCCAGTTGGAAGAGGGCGTCGTAGACCGCGGGGTTGCGGTGGGCGAAGTCGAGGTAGGCGCGGGCGAGGGCGGTGGCCCGGGTGCGGGGGTCCTGGACGGTGGAGGTCGCCGCGCGTAGGGCCGTCGCCAGTTCCGCGGCTCCCTCCAGGGCGACCGCGCCGATGATCTCGCGCTTGCCCCGGAAGTGGCTGTAGAGGACGGGCTGGCTGTACTCGATGCGCTCGGCGAGCCGGCGGGTGGTGACGGCGTCCCAGCCCTGTTGCTCGGCGAGTTCGCGGGCGGTCGCGACGATGAGGCGCTCGCGGTTCGCCCGTTCGCGTTCCTTGCGTTCCTGTACCGACATGCACTGATGCTAGCACCGCTAGACAATCGAGCTGTGGCAGGTCTAGCTTTGACCCACCAGCTAGCGTTGCTAGAAAACGGGAGGGATCGTCATGCTCGCTGCACTTGAAGTCGTCACCGTCGTGGTCTTCGGGGTGATGGTGGGGGTGGAGTTCGCCGTCGCCTTCGTCATGAACCCGATCCTCAACGCGCTCCCCGGCGACGCCGGACAACTCGGCCACGCCCACGGCGGCCGGATGCTCGGCGCGCTCATGCCGGTCTGGTACATCGGCTCGCTCGTCCTCGTCGCGGTCTGGGCCGCCGCCGGGTGGGACCGGGAGGGCGCCGTCCTCGTCGTCACCGCCGCCGGGCTGCTGATCCTCAGCGTGGTCATGTCGGTCCTCCTGCTCGTCCCGATCAACAACCGGGGCAAGACCTGGACCCCCGAGAACCGGCCCGCCGACTGGAAGGAACAGCTCGATCGCTGGCTGCGGTGGCACTACGTTCGTGTCGCCGTCATCGTGGGGGCGTTCGCCCTGTTGGTCGCGGCTCTTGTTTGAGGGGCTATGCGGGGGCGCGGGGGCCCGACTGCCCGCGCCCGGAGCGTTCTGGGCGGGGCGGCACCGGCCGATGGCGGACGAGCCGCCGCCCTTCGCTGCGGCGGCTTTCGCGGTGCTGCTGTGGGTGTGCTCGGGGAGGGGTGGGACGGGGGCGGGGTGAGGTGATGTGAGGGGGTGAGGGGGCGAGTCGGCGGGCGGATGACAGGACCGAAGGCCGGTGCGGGGGAGGGGCCTCTTGCCTGGTGGGGTGCCCTTTCGCGCCGAGGGTGTCCCAGGAGGGCGGCTGTCGGATGGGGCTCGGTGGCTTCGGCTGGGGCGTCGCTGCTCACTGGCGGCAGCGCCTCGGGGGTCTTCGTGGCGCTGCGGCGAGTGGGGTGGGGGCGGCGAGGCGGTCGGTCGGGCGGGGCGTCGCCTTTCACGGGCGGCCGTGCGGCACGGCACCCTGCCCGCCTCCCTCAACGTCACCCGGTCCTCGGCACGTGTCGACTGGATGGCTGGGGCTGTCGAAATGGTCACGGAGAAATGGGCCTGGCTCGCGACGGACCGGGGAGCGCCTCGGGGGGTTTCGCGGTGTTGCGGTGAGTGGGCCGGGTGCGGTGAGGCGGTTGGTCGGGTGGGGTGGTGCGAGGA